>NZ_JBSWZS010000016.1:0-22823 GCF_054170725.1 Mycoplasma pogonae
GCTTAAATATTTTTAAATTTTTAATTTCATAGTTTGTTAATGTATCTAAATATTTATTCATTTAAAAGCTCCTATGCAAACTTTTCATTTTTCATTAACAAAATTATATGAACTTTTGTTTGAAAACATGAATAGGAAGTTTTGTTTGAAAATACACAAAAAATCTTTTATCTGCATGCTCGCTAAAAAATTAAGTTATAATTTGGAGAAAATATTATTAATAACTAGGAAAATAATTCATGAAAAAAGATACTTGATTGCAAAAAATTAATTCACGGAAGGGTAACTTCAAAATTTAAAAAATATGAAAAAAATTCAGCAATGATTTTACAAAGATTTTAACAAAATTCAATGAACTAAAACAATTGTAACTTCAGTTATTGGTGCTAGCTTATTTATAACTTTGTTTTTATTAGCTTTTTTATGAAAAAAGCAAACTTGATTTAATAGCCTATCAGCAATTGCCGCAGTATTTTTAGGAATTCAATTGTTTTATTTAACATATCGTTTATCTTTGTTTCAAACAACGGTTATGACTGTTAAAAATTTTACTATCCGTCGTCATAATAAAATTTACAAAGATGTCAAAACAAAACAAAAAGAATTATGAGATGCTGCTAGTTATAATGATGATTTAAAAGCTAAAGCATGAACACCTTATTTGCTACATTTTTTAATTTATATAATTTTAATTATTGTTGGTGTAGTAGTAAGTCATTCTTAATTACAATTAAACAAATTAAAGGAAAATTATGGAACGTAAATTTAATGAACAAGAATTAATTAGAAGATCAAAATTAGAAAAACTACAAGAATTACATGTTGATCCTTTTGCTAGCGCTCCCGAGCAAATTACTGCAAATGCCGAGACACTAGTAACTGATTATGAGCGTTATTCTAAAGAAGAATTAGCGGAAAATAATTTCCCTGTTTCAGTTGCTGGAAGAGTAATGGGGATGCGAGGACCATTTATTATTATTCAAGATTTTAATGGTCGTGTGCAACTATATTTTAATAAAAAAGAACAATCAGAAAGCAATCAAAAATTAGTAGAATTATTAGATTTGGGAGATATCATTTTTGCAAGTGGAACTGTAATGAAAACTATGACTCAGGAAGTTTCTGTTAAAGTTGTAGAAATTAAGTTATTGACTAAGTCGCTAAAACCGCTACCAGAAAAGTATCATGGACTTGTAGATGTTGAAGAACGTTATAGACGTCGGTATGTGGATTTAATTATGTCTGAAGAAACACGCGAAGTTTTTCGAACTAGAGCTAAAATTATTACTGGGATTCGTGAGTTTTTTGATAACTTAGGTTATTTAGAAGCTGATACTCCGATTTTAACTCCGATTTTAGGAGGAGCTAGTGCTAAACCATTTGCAACATTTTACAATGCTTTATCAGCTGATTATTATTTAAGAGTCGCTACTGAATTACCATTAAAAAAATTACTTGTTGGTGGTTTAGGTAAAGTGTATGAAATTGGAAGAAATTTCAGAAATGAAGGCGTTGATACTACCCATAATCCTGAATTTACTTCAATTGAATTTTATGAATCATACTCAAACCTTCACGGCATGATGGCAAGAACTGAACAATTATTTGATTTTTTAGCAAAAAAATTAAATAAAACCGAAATTGAGTATGGCGGGCATTTGATTTCCCTAAAAACTCCATTTGCTAAAATTGATATGGTTGATGAAACTTCAAAGCATGTTGGACTAGATTTAAAAGCAGCAAGTTTGGATGAAGTAATCGCTGTTGCACAAAAACACAATGTAAAATTAGAAAAATACTTTACAAAAGGTCATATTATTAATGAACTATTTGAATTATTTGTAGAACCAACTTTAATCCAACCCACTTTTGTCTATGGCCACCCAATTGAAATCTCCCCTTTAGCAAAGAATAATGCTCAGAATCCACAATTTACTGATCGAGCAGAATTATTCATTAATACCAAAGAGTATGCTAATATGTTTACTGAATTAAATGACCCTATTGACCAACTACAAAGATTTGAAAATCAGTTAAAAGAGCGTGAAATGGGGAATGATGAAGCTAATGAAATTGACATGGATTTTGTTGAAGCATTAGAATATGGAATGCCTCCAGCTGGTGGTTGTGGTATTGGAATTGACCGTTTAGTAATGTTGCTAACTCAAAAAGAATCAATTAGAGAAGTATTGTTATTCCCACACTTAAAGAGTTTAAAATAAAATGCCTAAATTATTTGCTTTTGATTTAGATGGAACGCTATTAAATAACCAAAGCCTAATTTTGTCTGAAACATTAGAGCTTATTCAGCAATTAAAAGCTCAAGGTCACCTTTTTACAATTGCAACCGGCAGGGGGATTGCTTCAGCTAAACCTATTTTAGATCAAGCTCCCAATTTTAATTTTGCAGTGTGCAACAATGGGGTAGTTGTTAAAAACTTAACAACTGGAGAAATTAATGTTGCTGGAACCTTAGATAGAAACATTTTAGAAGCTTTATATCACAAAGCACTTGAAACTAATTCCCAAATTACTATTAGTACTGAACAAGAATTTTATCCAATTAAGCCTACTGATTTTGCTTTATATGATTGAATTGAAAATCAAAGTAAAATGGATTATGACATTAGCGCTTGAAAAACGTGAGAACAATTACAAGCTGCGCTAGCAAATGGTGAAAAAATTTGTCAAATTGCTTTACGAAATAGTATTGAAGAAATCGAAAAACTTTATCAGTATTTTTTACCACAAATTAACGGAAAATACGCTTCCTTCATCACCAATAGTGTTTACTATGATGTCAACCCTTTGGGCGCTGATAAATCTAATGGTTTAAAACTTTTAATGCAACAATTAAATTTAGATCCTCAAGATTTAGTAGTTTTTGGCGATTCCGGAAATGATATTAAAATGTTGCAACTTACAAATCATAGTTATTGCTTATCAAACGGAACTGAGCAGGCTAAAGCAGCTGCTAAACACGTGATTGGCAATAATGACGAACCAACAATTGCTAATATTTTAAAAACTTATTTAACAACAAAATAAAAGTGGGATTTCCCACTTTTTTCAATATGTTGTTTGCGCTTAATGTGTTTCTGCTTGGTGCTTAGCTTCAAGTTGAGCTTTCATTTCTAAAAGTTCTGCTACAGTGATGGAATTGGTAAAATAATAACCTTCATCACCGCCATGCGAATTTTCTTCAACAAAACGATACTTTAAAACTTGTTTATCAACATCAACACTTTCCACTAAATATTTACCAGCCATAAATGTGCAACCAATGCCTGCTAAGTTTCTTTCTTTGTTTTTGTTATCAAAAACTTCAAAAAATAATTTTTCAATTGCTGTTCTATCTTGCATAATACTTCTTTCTTTTTCTTTAATTATATGCCTATAAAATAAAAAAAGTATTTTTTTATTAAAAAAAATAAACCTAAATCAATTTTTTAGGTTTATTTCAAAATTTAGTTATTGTTGTTAGTTGGAGTTTTTGGTTTAGTTTTTGTAGTTGCTTCATTGTTTCCGGTATTGAAAATTTCTGAGGCTGTTGCCATGGTTGTAGCAATATCATTTAAGTTAGGCGGAATAATAATTTTAGTTGCTGTTCCGTTAGCTAATTTTCCTAATTGTTCAATTGATTTTCATGTTAGCACTTCACGATTTAATTGAGCACTTGTTAGCAATTCAATTGATTTCTTTTGTCCTTCAGCTTCTAAAATTGAAGATTGTTTAATTCCTTCAGCTTTTAAAATAGCAGCACTTTTTTGTCCTTCAGCTTCTAAAATTTTTGAAACCTTATATCCTTCAGCTTCTAAAATGTTAGCTCTTTTTTCACGTTCAGCACGCATTTGTTTTTCCATCGCACTTTGAATATCACGTGGCGGAATAATGTTCTTTAATTCTACCCGGTGCACTTTAATTCCTCATTGATCACTTGCAGCATCTAAAATGCTCGCAAGTTTTGAATTAATAGTATCTCTTGAAGTTAGAGTTTCATCTAATTCAAGTTCACCTAATAAGTTACGTAGAGTAGTTGCTGATAAGTTTTCAATCGCACTTAAAGGTTTTTCAGCTCCATATGCAAATAGTTTAGGATCAGTAATTTGTAAATAAACAACTGTATCCACTTTAATTGCCGCGTTATCTTTAGTGATGATGTCTTGGGCTGGAAAATCTAAAACTTTTTCTTTTAGATTTTCTTTTAAAGCAATTTTATCAATGAAAGGCACAATAAAGTGCAATCCATTTTTTAATGTTCGGTTATATGTCCCTAACCTTTCAACAACATAAAAATATGTTTGGGGCACAATTTTGAAAGCCATAATTAAGGCAACAATTACAAAAATAGCTAATCCAACTCCAATAATAATTCCAACAATAGTTCCTGGGGGCATTTACTCTTCTCCTTTATGGTGTTTTTTAAAGTGATGTTTGGCAATATATAAGGTATTGCCTTCGATTTTTTTAATGACTACTTTTGTATTTTTATGAATATGACCTTGGCCGTGTTCCGACACAGTTCGGTAATATCTTCCAAAAATCAAAACTTTGCCATAGTTTGTAGTGACATCTTGAATTTCATAACTATCTTCTAATAATTCAGTTTCCACTCCAATCATGTCATAAACAGGATTGGTAAACCCTTTATCCTTGCGAAGATGTTTTTTCAAAATTTTGTATAGTGTAAAATACAAAACAACCCAAATCACAACTGCAATGGCAAATTGTAATCCAATTGATCAACTTTCTCCTTCTGTAGTGGCGCTTAAAATTAATGATGGAACAGTTGCAACAGTTATCAAACCACTAATAATTCCGCTAGTGAAAATTTCAACTAATAATGAAATAATAATGATCGCAAGTCAAAACCCAAACATAATTCATTTAATTATGTTTGCTTGACTAACTGCATTAACTACTTCCTCTGCATTTAAAATATTTATAAGCATATATAAATTTTATAATATTGTGAGCTAAAATACTAGTTAATAATGTTAAAAAATAAAAAATATTTTCTTATTTAAAAAAAATTTTATTGTTATATATTTGAATTTTTTGGATAAAGTTAGCTTTTTTGTGTTAAATTTAACATAGAAAAATTTGAATATATTCCTAAAAAGTTATTTTTTCTCAAAACTTCTTCAAAATTTTTAATTTTTTTAATTTATTTTAATAATTTTGTTAATTTATTAGTTTATAATTTTATTGGATTAAGTAAAAACTTTAATCTGTTTTTTTATATTTAGTGTTATTTTTTGTTTATATTAGAAAGGAAAAAAATGACTATTGCCAAAAAATTTAGTCTTCATTCCTCTGATAGAAAGGCCGATAAGCCAGTTAAAACTAAAAACGGTAAAGTAAGAGCGTTTTTCTCAAAACTTTCTGGAGCTTTTATGCTACCGATTGCGGTTATGGCGATTGCTGGACTTTTATTAGGTATAGGGGCTACAATTGAAGGTTCAGGTATGAGGGTAAATCCTGAAACATTCAAATCAGAAGTAGCTAATATTCATTTAGTAAATTTTGGTTTGTTTATTAAAAATATGGGTCAACCTGTATTTAGTTTCTTGCCACTACTTTTTGCGCTTTCAATTATTATCGCTTTCACTAATGAAGCGGGAGTTGGGGTTTTTGCAGGAGTTGTTGGGTATGGAGTGTTTATTGCATTGCAATCAGCACTTATTATTCCGGCATCTAATGCGAATGGAACTCCATTAAAAGATGCAGATAATAAACAAATGTACTATGTTCTTTTTGATAAAGGAGAATTTAGATCACCTCAGGAAATCGCAAGAGTTATTGATGATCAATTAGGATTTAAATCATTACAAACAAGCATTTTTGGTGGTATTGTTGTTGGTTTCGTTGTTGCGTGATTATACAATAAATTACATACAATTCAATTACCACAAATTATTTCATTCTTTGGTGGTAAAAGATTTGTGGCACTTTCAACACTAGTTGCCATGGTTCCTTTGGCACTTATATTTTTAATATTGTGACCTTATTTAGGTGCAGGATTAAATGCACTTGGTACATCAATAGGTAAGGCTCCGGGTGGAACCGACTCTCTTGTATTCGGTTACATCGAGAGATCATTAATTCCATTTGGACTACACCATGCATTTTATGCACCTCTATGATATACACAAGTAGGTGGAAGTGTTACTGAGGGATTGAAAAGTTTTGCAAAGGTAAATGAAGAAGGTCAATTGACTGGAAAAATTATGGATCCACAGGCTGCTGCTGCATTGAATTTAAGTGCACCTGAAATTGCTGGATGAGTTGGTGATTCAACAATTTCAAGTAGAATTTTAGGATTGCCATTTAATGAAATTCGCTTTGTGGATGTTAAATCAGTTCAAGGTGGAGCTAATACAATTAACGCTTGAAAAGGTGAAGATTGAACAACTAACCCTAATGTTCAAACTTTACCAGTTATGCAATTCTTTAAACAAGAATTAGGAATTAATGTTGGTAGATTTATGCAAGGTAAATATCCATTTATGCAATTTGGATTGCCTGCAGCTGGTTTAGCTATGATTTTAGCTGCACCTAAAGAAAACCGTAAATTAGCAGCTGGTTCTGTTGTTCCTTCATCATTAACAGCTCTTGTTACAGGGGTTACAGAACCGATTGAATTTACTTTCTTGTTCTTAACACCTCTAATGTTTTGAGGATTTCATGCTAGTGTAGCTGCATTGTCATTCATGTTTATGAACCTAGCAGGAGCTCATATTGGTATGGCCTTCTCAGGTGGTATATTAGACTTAATTATTTATGGAATTGTACCAGTGCAAAAAGGTACAGAATTCTGATGATGAATAGTTATTGGATTACCAATGATCCCTCTATACTTCTTTGTGTTCTACTTTGTAATCAAAAAATTTGATCTAGCAACACCTGGAAGAGGATCAAATACAAAATTATTTAATAAAAAAGACTTTTTAGCTAAAAAAGATGGAGCTTTACCTAAACAATTATCATTAATTGTTGATGGTATGGGTGGTTGAGACAACATCGTTGTTTACAACAACTGTGCGTCAAGATTAAGATATGATGTTAAAGATACATCAAAAGTTAGCGAAGAAAAACTAAAAGCTGCCGGAGCTTTAGGGGTACAAAAAGTTGGTTCAAATGTACAAGCAATTTTTGGGCCGGTTGCTGAGCAATTAAACTCAAAAATTGTTTCAATGAAAAATGCGCCATTAACACATAATGATGGCGTGCAAAGTGAACCAACTGTTGCAACTAAGGTTGCTTCAGACGGAAAATTAGAAAAAGTTCACTCAGTTGTTAAAAAAGGGAAAGTTAAATCACTTTCAACTTTAAAAGATGGAGTGTTCTCAGAAAAAATGTTAGGAGATGGAGTTGTAGTTGAGTTAGACCCTAAAGCTAAAATGACTAAATTCTATGCTCCAATTAGCGGTAAATTAGAAACTGTATTTACACCGGGTGGACATGCTTATGGAATTGTTTCGGATTCTGGATTAAGCGTGTTACTACACATTGGTATTGACACAGTTAACTTAAAAGGTGAAGGATTCCACCCAGTTGTAAAACAAGGTGATCACGTTAAAGCCGGAGACTTATTAGTAGAAGTTGATGTTCCATTAGTAAGATCAAAAGCACCTAGCGTAGATGCAATTGTTATTGTGACTCCTGAATCATCAAAAACCAAAGTATCAGCTAAGAAAAAAGATGATGTTACTGGTTTAACTGACACTTTATTTACTGTTAAATAATTAATTTCAAAATCAAAAACCTCTCAAATTCATGGGAGGTTTTTCATATTCATTTTTTTAAAATTAAAACATAAAAAATGTAGCAATTTTGTTTGCTACATATCTATTCTATTATTAGACTATTTTTAAGCCTCTTGAGCATTGTTTCTTGATGTATCGGGCGTCTCCGTTGTTGGCGCTTCTATAGCTGGAGTATTTGTTTGTTGATCCTTAAATACAAATTCAGAATTAAATTTTAAATTACCTCCAGGGACTAAAGCATTTGGACTTAACATGTTTTCTGAAAAAGCAAAATTTTCAATAGTTGCAGTTGCTGATGGTGTAAATTCAATACTTGTTAAATTATTTTTGGCAAAAGCTAATTCACCAATAAAAGTAACTGAAGCTGGTAATTTTAACGTTTTTAATGATTGAGAATAGAATGCCCCTGATTCAATTGTTTCAAGTTTAGCATCAGCGGGAAAAACTAATTCTTCAACGGTGAAAAAGCCATTTCTCCCTGCAAAAGCTTTTTTACCAATTTTTACTAAATTTTTATGAAAAACAATTTTTTTAACATTTAAATAAATCAACTCAGTTCCCCCACCCTCTTTTGTAACTTGATAGGGGAATGGACTATTTAAGTTAGTTACATAATTATTTAAATTAAAATACCCATCTACTTCTGTAATATTTTGAAAAGCTTCGCCACTTAAATCTAGAGTAAATGTTTTATCAGTAGTATTAACTTCTGTCATAAAGCTTGGAACTTTTGATAAATCATTAAATCCCGATTGCAAATGTTTTAAATAAAATTCATTTTTAATTTCTTTTGTTCCACCACAAGCTACAAGTGTAACTGCTGGTAAGGCAACTACAGCTGAAGCTAAAAATAATTTATAAGATTTTTTATTCATAATTTCCCTCTTTCAAAAAAATTAAAGATTTTTTTCTTTTTCCATACTATCAATTTTAATGCGGCATCATTCTTTAAAAAAGACTCTACAATATAAAACAATTAAATAAGTTAGTCAAAATGGTGAAACTAATAATTCTAAATGTTGTTCCAATCTTGAATAAACTGTCAAACCTACTAGTAATACAAAAACAAAAAACATAATAAAGATAAACCAAAAGTTAAAAGAAAAAATTTTAAAACCAGAAGCTTTTTTACATATATAGTAGTGAAACCTTGGATCTGATCACATTGAGACTTTACGTTTAGCTTTATTTTGTTGAAATTTTTGATAAAAAACAATAATTGTAAAAATAATGATTATTAATGACTGAATTGTCACTACTCCATTAAAAGCATAAAAATTATTCAACAATTCATTTTCTTTGCCTAAAAAAAATGCATAAGCTTCAACAATTGATAAAATAAAAACAATATAAATTGCAATAAAATTTAGTGTTTTTAAAAATTTCCACATTATGCTAACTTTCTTTATTTTTGAATAATATTATATAGTTAATGAACTTAAATTAATTTATTTAACTAACAGTTAATTAATTATTTTCTGTACCAGAACTATTTTCCTTATCACTAGAAGCTAATATTTCAGTTTCTAATTCATGACTTTTTACTTCATTTGTCAGCTCTAAAGATGTTGAAATTTCTGCTTCTTGATTTGCTTGAGCATCGATAGCTTCTTGAATTTCAGTTGGTGCTTTTGCAAACATTTCTGCTTCAACTTGTTGAATTGCTTCAGCTTGCTGATTTCTTTGTCTTATCAAAGCTTCTGCATCATCAATAATTGTTTGTCTAATATCGGGATGCAATTCAACTGGTAAAGTAATAACATCACCATTTGATAAAACAATTGTTTCAGTTTCTTGAATTACTGAATTTCTATTGTTGAATAAACCATAAACTGAATTTAATGCAATTTCTCTTGTTAAAATGTCAAATTTTTTAATTCCTTCTTCAGTAAAAATTTGATAAGGGTTTTTTTGTGAATATTGCACTAATCCAGAAGAAGAACGCAATTTATCCATCATATTAATATGGTGTTTTCATTTATCATCTAACACATTTAAAATAATATGTCTTTCATTATCATAAAGTTGTTCAATTCCAATATTTTGAATAATTCTAGCTCTAACTTCAGTATATTCTTTTTTTAGCACTTCAAAAAGATATTCTTCTAAAAATTTTCCATGGTGCTTAGTTAATTCTTTTTGATCAATTTTTTCTTTTGATAAATTGAAGAATTGATCATTTAAATATACAAATAATTTATCATAATCAATTTCATTATTTTTTAGTCTCAAATGATCCATATCCAAAATTTGTTTGACAGAATTTAAAATCATTCTTTCAATCACATATTCTAAATCTGGGTATTCTAAAATTAAATCTCTCTGTTGATAAATTAAATCTCTCTGTTGACGAATTACATCATCGTACTGTAAAACAGATTTTCGATTATCGTAGTTAAAACCTTCAATTTTTTTCTGAGCTCTTTCAAATAATGTAAAGATAATTTTATCTTTTATAGCTGCATCTTTTACATCTTTAAAAGCTTCTTTCCATTTATCACGCATCGAAAAACGAGTAATTAATTGGTCATCTAATGATAAATAAAATTTAGAATAACCAACATTCCCTTGACGTCCAGCACGTCCTTTTAATTGGTTGTCAATTCTTCGTGATTCTGCCTTATCAGTTCCCAAAACATATAGACCACCAAGCGCAAGCGCTTCTGGAGTAGGAATAATATCAGTTCCCCGTCCCGCCATGTTTGTTGCAATTGTCACTGCGCCTACAACTCCGGCCTGAGAAATAATTTCAGCCTCTCGCTGGTTTTGTTTAGCATTTAAAACAGTATGCGGAATGTTTGCATCTAATAACATGTTATGTAAGTATTCTGATTCTTGCACTTGCGAAGTTCCTATTAAAACTGGTTGTCCAGTAGCATGTACTCGTTTAACTTCTTCAGTAATTGCTTTGTATTTAGCCTGAAAATCATAATAGATTTCGTCTTTATCATCAATACGAACAATTGGTTTATTAGTTGGAATGACATTTACTCGCATATTATAAATGTCAATAAATTCTTGTTCTTCAGTTTTTGCAGTACCTGTCATTCCTGATAATTTTTGAAACATTCTAAAAAAGTTTTGGTACGTAATTGTTGCTAAAGTTTGAGTTTCTGGTTCAATTTCCACCATTTCCTTAGCCTGAATCGCTTGTTGCAACCCCTCAGAATAAGCACGACCTTCCATAACCCTTCCGGTGAAAGAATCAACTAATTGAATTTTATTATCATCAACAATGTATTCAAAATCACGTTTCATGATTTTATGAGCTCGTAAAGCATTTTGAATTCGATGCACTAACTCTGAGTGAATGATGTCATATAAGTTATGAATTCTAAAAAAAGCATTAGCATGATCAATTCCTTCATCAGTCAATCGAATTGACTTAGTTTCTTCATCAATTTCATAATGTTTAGGTTTTAAGGTTCTTACAAATTGATCAGCAACCATATAAGTAGAAGAAACATTTTCTTCTCCTCCAGAAATAATTAATGGCGTTTTAGCCTCATCAATTAAAATTGAATCAACCTCATCAATTAGAACAAAGTTTAGTCCCCTTTGTACTTTTTCTCAAGAGTTTCTCACCATGTTATCTCTTAAATAGTCAAATCCCAATTCAGAGTGAACAGAATAAGTAATATCTGCTGCATAGGCTGATCGTTTTAAATCAACCGGCATTTGCGCTTTATTGATTCCTACGGATAGTCCCAATCAGTTAAAAACTTCTCCCATTTCTAAACCATCACGCTCCGAAAGGTATTCATTAACTGTAGAAACAATTACTCCTTTGCCTTCCAAAGCATTTAAATAAACTGGCGCAATTGAGGTAATGGTTTTTCCTTCTCCAGTTTTCATCTCAGCTACCGAACCTAAATCTAAAATTATTCCACCTAACATTTGCACATCAAATGGACGTTTTTTTAAAACACGAAAAGTTGCTTCTCGAGCAACCGCAAAAGCTTCAACTCTTAAGTTTTCTAATTTTTCTCCTTTAGCTAGTCGCTCTTTAAATTCATGAGTTTTATTTTGTAATTCTTCATCTGAAAGTTGCTGAATTTTTGACTCTAAAGCATTAATTTGCTTAAGTGTTTTTTCTGCAATGATCATTTCTGCGGATTTAATATTAAAGATGTTTTTGATTTTCTGAAACATAAACATAAATTTTACCTTAAATTGCCCATTTTGCCTTATATTAGCTAACTAATATTTAGTAATTTTGTTATTTGATATCACAAAATAAAGCAATTTTTTATTATTTTTAAAAATAGTAGCTATGATTTTTAAAAATGAATGTAAAAAATAATCATAAATACCAAAATATTTTTTTAACAACAACTGACACAGTTGTAGGTTTGGGTTGCTTTGATGAAAAAGAACTGCCGTTATTGTTTGAATTAAAGCAACGTCCACGGCATAAAAAAATTATTATTTTAGTTGGCTCAATTGACCAAGCAAGACAATTTAGACAGTGGAATTTAAAAGCTGACTTAGCGGCGCAAAAATATTGACCTGGAGCTACAACTTTAATCGTTAATAATCAAGGCTTTCGAATGCCTAATCAAGCTGGATTGTTAAAATTTTTATTAAAAAATGGGCCAGCCTATGTCACTAGCGCTAATATAAGTTCACAACAGCCGCTTTCATTAGAATCAGCCCAAAAAATATTTTCAGTAATTGATAATGTCTATGATTTTGGCAAAGGTTCTAATAAACCTTCAACTATTGTTAATTTAGATACTGATGAAATAATTGAACGTAATTAGTTATTATTCAAATTAAACATTTAAAATTATTTTCAGCTCAGCATAACGTTTTTCTAGATCTGCAAAATTTGCAGGTTTTTTATTACTAAAAAGTATTTTTTCTAATTTGGCAAATTCCTTAAATTCTGGGGTAGCTGTTGGTCAAGATAAATTAGTGATATCTTTTTGATTCGGAAATATAAATGAAAAAATATACCCAAAAAATACAGTTACAGCAAAAGCGAAAATAGAAACTCATAAGTTATTTAATAATGGCGTTTCCAAAAAAAGTTTTTGGGAAATAAATCACAAACTTAGTGCTGTAATTAAGCCTAATATTGTACCAATTAGTACAGATTTAAAGCTTGCTCTTTTGCTAAACATAGCTAAAAAGAAAATTGCTACAGGTACCGAACCAAATAACGACATTACTCCTAAAAAATAAACAATAATATCATCAGTTTTTAAAAATAAAATTCCAATTCCTAAAAGAGTGCTCGCAATTCCTAAAATTATAATCAAAATTTGACTAATTAGCATTTGTGATTTTGGTTTAATTTTTTGATATTTCACATTTAAAAAGTCAGTCATGAAACTATTAATAATTGCTGTAATTCCACTAGAAATATTGGCTTGCCCTGTTGATAAAATTGAAGCAATCAACAATGCTCCTAAGCCTTTGGGTAAAACTGTATAAGCAAAATAAGGGATTAGTTGATTATTAGCAATAATTTGAGCGCTAATTTCAGTGGGTTTTACACCACCATAAAAACTGTATAAACTGCTTCCTAAACCATAAAATAGAAAAATAGAAATTAGTGACAAAATTGCAACAAATCAAATAGATTTATGAATCTTTTTAGGATTGTCAACTGCTTTGTATCTCCGAACCGTGTCCTGAGAGCCAACATAAGAATAAGTAGTGATGATGATATTAGAAAAAAAGACTAAAGGAATCCCGATGTTAACAAGATGGACATTTAAAGAATTTTTATCAAATGTTGGAGCTAAATGAAAATTATCCGCAAAATCAGTATTGGCTAATGCATAGCCAATAATAATTAACACAAATAAAATTCTAATGATGCCTTGCGTGGCATCAACTCAGACAATTCCCTTCATTCCTCCAAACAAAGTACTTATAGTTGCAAAAATTCCTAAAATTAGCATTGTTTGCCATACATCAATCGGAATAATAAATGCAACAGCCAATGTTGTGATATATAAAATTATGCCAACTCTAAAAATATTAAAAAAAATAAATAAAAATGAATTAATAGCTCGAATTGCATAAGAAAAACGAGCTTCTAAATAACTATAAGCAGTTGTTTGTTTCATCAATCGAAAAAAAGGAATAATTTTTTTGATTAAAAATGGTGCAAAAATAAACATCGTAAGCTGAGCAAAAGAATATACTCAACCATAAGTATAAGCATTAGCTGGTGTCGCAACATAAGTTATAACACTTAAAATAGTAGCTCAAATTGAAAAACCCACCACTCAAGATGGTGCTTTGCCATCGCCAGTAAAATAACTTTTACTATGATTTAATTTTGCTTTGCGTCGTTGATAAGCAAAAAATAAGTTAATAGCAATGATGGCAGCTAAATATAAACCAATAATTAATCAATCAACTCAAGAAAAATCAATATTAGTGCTAGCAGCTTGGGCTAAAGCAGGAATTTGTTGTTGCATTATTTAAGTTTTATAATCCGTTTTTGTTGAGCTGATTTGATAATTGCATTGATAATTTTTATTGCTTCTAGCGAAG
Organism: Mycoplasma pogonae; assembly: GCF_054170725.1. Taxonomy (NCBI): domain Bacteria; kingdom Bacillati; phylum Mycoplasmatota; class Mollicutes; order Mycoplasmatales; family Mycoplasmataceae; genus Mycoplasma; species Mycoplasma pogonae. The sequence goes on from NZ_JBSWZS010000016.1 coordinate 14,283, forward strand.
TTTCGCCAGTGGATTTAATTTTATTTTCTCCTGTATTTAAATAATGCACAATGTCTTGAATAATTGCTAAAGTACGTTCATTTAGTTTAATGTATTTTCCTAAATCACGTCGTAATTCCATATATTGGTTTGAAAGATTTTTTACAAAAGAATAAAAAGAAATTTTTAAAAAATTATCATAAATTCTAATTCTGCCTTCTTCAAAATCAATAATAATTTCGAAAATTAAATGTCGATCATCTTTGCTAGTAGATTTTAAAAAACTTACACCATTAGTAAATTCAATTAAGGCCAATCCACCCGGATCTTTTACACCGTGGACTTCTCGAACAAAATTGGTTTGTTCATAGCCCATAACTAATTTTGCTGTACCTAAAAAATAACTTAATAAATCAATTACATGACTAGAGCTAGTAAATAAAGCTGTGTTGCCAAGAGCAATAATTGATAAAACATTACCTAGTAAATGGTGATCAATGACTTCTTTGGTTTGAATAATTTTATGATCTCATCGCAGCGAGTGATTAACAACTAATAAAACTCCTTTAGCTTTGCATTTAGCAACAATTTTTTGTGCTTTTGAGTAGCTAAAATCTAAAGTTTTTTCACAAAAAATGACTTTAATATTTTCGTGTTTTAAACATTGCTTAATAATTTTTAAGTGTGTGTTTATTGGTGTACAAATACTTACAATCTCAATTTTAGAGTCTTTCAACATAGCTCGATAGTTAGTGTAGCTATTTTCAGAACTAATGCCAACTTTTTGAGACACACTAGTTAGCAATTCTAAATTAGAATCAGCTAATGCATAAACTTGGGTTTGGGGATTTTTTTCATAAGCTCTAATATGGGATCAAATAATTTTTCGTTTAGGATCATCATCAATTCCATAAGCAATTTGGCCCAAACCAATAACTGCCACATTGTATTTTTTTGTATTTTTCACTTTTTAACCACCAATTTAAAAATTAATTATTAAAATTATATATTTTTTCATTTTGCTATTAACAATTGCAAGAAAAAATATATATAATTTCATAAAAGTAGCAAAATGATCTTTTTTTGAAATTTTGCGCTAGTATTAATAAAAAGGTGGGGTAATATGGAAATTACATTGAAAACCAAAGTTGGAGTTGCCGCTGATCATGCTGGATTTGAATATAAAGAAAAAATAAAAAAATATTTAATTAATCAAGGTTATAATGTTGTTGATTATGGAACACACAGCTCAGAGAGTGCTTCATATGCAGAATTTGGAAAAGCTTTGGGTCAAGCTTTACATGATGGTAAAGTAGAAATTGGATTTGGATTTTGCGGCACTGGTTTAGGGATTTCTTATGCTATGAACCGTTTTAAAAAAGTTCGCGCTGCTCGGGTTGCAACTGTTGAAGATGCTCACCTTGCCCGTCAGCATAATGATGCTAATGCATTAGCAATCGGCCAAAGAACCAATACCTATGAAAATGCACTTGCAATGGTACAAGAATTTTTAAAAACCGATTATGAAGGCGGGAGACACCAGAGCAGAATTGATGAATTAGATATTGATGCTGTAGAGTGCTGAATGAATCGTTCATTTAAAGGTTAATTCAACTTAAAAATTTACTGTTTTTTACAGTATTTTTTTATTGCTTCACTTGTTACAAATCTTTAAAAAATTTGAGCTTTGATATAATGAATTTTATGTTGAAACAAAAATTATATAACTCAAAATTTTTATACTCATTGTATCAGGCTACATGAGCAATCTATGATCTGGATGAAACTAAAGGGGAAATTGCACCTTGAGTTAAGCCGCTAAAATATTTTTTAGGAGCAATTGTTGCTTTCGCTTGTCTAATTTCTTTTGGTTCATTATTTAAATTTCAAGGAGAAATCCAAAAGGGATGAAGTATTTTTGTTACAACTTCACAAGTTGTAGCCTTATTAATTTTTATTTTAGATTATTGTTTATATTTTGTAACTTCCATTTTTTTTAAGAAAAATTTTTATAATCAGCCATTGTGACTTACTTATTTGCGGTTTCCTTTTAGTTATGCTGGAATTGTTATTTTATTATGTATTTTAACTTCCTTAAATTCTTTAACTGTGATTATTGGCGATTTTGACCAAGAGGATCCTACAGTTATGTTTTTGCAAAATTTTGGGATTGTTAAAATTCTAAGATTATTATATGTACTAAGAATTTTTACACCATTTCGCATTGTCTTTAATGTTTTTGAAAAACAAGGAAAAATTTTGTCATATGTTTTTATTTTAGTTGCCGTATTAATTGTTTTATTTGCTTTAGTAATTTGAAATAATGAAAGTGCTTGACTAACAAGCCAGCAAAAAGCTTGAATCAAAGCTAATCCCAGTATTATTGATTATCAAAATAATGAATCATATCAATCATTATCCAATGGTGTAGTTAATTCTTTTGGTACTAGTTTGTATTTTACAACTATTACCTTAACAACAATTGGTTATGGTGATTATGTCCCCCATTCTGATGTTGCAAAGTTATTAATGGTAATTCTTTCTGTTGCTGCAATTGCTTTAATCGCCATCCCTTCCGGGGTAATTGCTGCGGCTTTTCTACAAGAAATTCAAAATCGAGTTGCAAAAAAATCAAAAAATGAGGTTAATCAAAAAGACTAAAAATTACAAAAGTTACTTAAAATAGGATAAAAAAGTGAACCTTTTTAAGGTTGTAAGCATATCAGAAATCCTGAAAGGTTTTCAATTTAAAATTAATTGAATTCGTTTATTATTATATTAATCAATATGTGTTTGAATTTCTTGTTTTAATTCTTTAAAAGCAATTTTAGAAATATCAATAAAAATTTAATTATTCAGATTTTATAGAAAAAAAGAAATACTCTACTTCCCAATTGTCTAATGAATTACTAATCGTTGACATTGCTAAAGTTGTTTTTTACTTTTAATGATTTCTTAAAAAACAAATAAGTAATATTGAGATCTATGATTTGAATAAATTATTTATTTATGAAATGATTAATTTTTTTGTGGTGCTATAAAATAAATTCAATATAGTGGATTTCATTTAAAGCTATTTTATTTTTTCGAAAGATACACTAAGCTAAATAAATTCGATTGCAAAAGCACAAAAACTTTTAAATTTTTAATTTCATAATTTGTTATTGTAAATAAATATTTGTTTACCCAAAAATACTGTATAAACTTTTTAAGTTTTAAAACAAAATTATATGGAATTTTTGTTTGAAAATACACATTAAAGTTTTGTTTTTTGCTTACTAATTAGATAAATGGTAGATTAAACTATTTTGCAAAAAATTTTAAAAAATATGGCTTTTAAAACGTTTTTTTCAAAAATTTTAAATAAATAGTAATATTTCTTTTAATAGAGAATATTATTTTTGCGTATTAAAAATGAAAAGAGGTATAACCGAATGAAGAAAAAATCTTTAAAATGAATTGGTTTATTAGGCGGTATCGCAGTTATTTCAACGGCTGCAACTATTTTTGTTTTTCAACCATGAAAAACAACTGAAAAAACAGCATGAAATTATTCTAGTGAAACATTAAGAAGTTTGAGTTATGAAAATTTACTTGCTGCAGCTCCTGTTGAAGCTACTGAAGCTAATCCAGGTGAAGTAAGAACGGCTGGAAATGAAGCGGTTGAGTTAGTTTCTCCTAGTTCTGAAACTACTCCAAAAGAAGAAAGTAAAACTGAAGCAGCGCCGGCTGTTGATCCCAAAAAATCAGATAGTGATTTATTAAAAGAATTAAAAGCAAGTACTAATACAGATTTAGATAAATACTTAAAATCTACATCATCAAATTTAATGGCTACAAACTTAGAAGTTGAAGAAGTAGATTCTTTAGACACAACTAAGGATACATCTAAAAAAATTAATGAAAATTTAGGAGGTTACGGAACATATACACGTCAAAAAGTAGAAAGAAACGGACATGTTAGTGATAACACCTTCAACCCAGGTGCCCAAGAGTCAACCGAAACAATGATTGCATTAATTAAAGCTAACACTAAATTTAAAAAATTAAAATCAGGTGTAAAAATTAATTCAGAAGACTTTAAATATGTTGCTGTTAACAGTTTAGTTAGCAATGGAGAAGAATTTTTAAACATTGAAGATGCTGATAAACAAGCGGCTGTTGATGCTATGAATAAAGATTTAGAAGCAACTATTAAAAAAGCAACAGGAGTTGAAAAAGCTCGTTGAGAAGAATGAAAAAAAGTAGCTGGTGAAAGAACTGTTAAAAACTTAACAGATCAAGAAATTTCTTGATTAAAACAAGGAATGTTTCCAACTTCAGCCTTTAGTTGAACATTAAGACCTGCTTTTGTAAATACCCATGTTTATAATCAAGCATTAAAAAATGCTGGTCGTTACATTTCATCAGTTTCAAGTTCACAACTTGGACAAGATGACTTATATAATTTAAACTTTAATGGAAATTCAGCTGCTGCTGAAGATAAATGAAATCAATCTGTTCAAACATTAAAAGATCAAGATGAAAATAAAGTTGTATTAAGAACTTACACAAAAACAGTTGGTGAAAAAACAGAAACACGTCATTTAGTTGAAATTAAAGATCCAACTGGTTTAGATATTAATACTGTTATGGAAGCAGCTAAATCACAAGTGACAGATCAAGACAAAGAATTTGCTGTTGCTATTAGAGATATTACTAAAGAAAAATTGGAAGCTACTGCAACAATTGTAAAAGCATTACCAAAAGAAGTTAAGTCATTGACATTATTCTATCGTTCAGATGATCCTAAAGCATTAAATGCTTTATTAGAAAATACTAACTTCACTTCTGAAGCACCATTAGGTGAATTAAATGTTGTTGGTCCTTACCAAAATGGTAATCCAATTCCTAAATCAGAAATTTTAATAACTGTAGACCCACAAGTTTTTGTTAAAGTAAAGCAAGGTGCATTTAGTTATGGATCAAGTGTTGTATATACTAAATTCACTGTTGCTGCATCAACTGATAAAGCACTATTGGAAAACATTTTTAAATTAGTATATATTAAAGATAAAAACAGAAGAGAATTCCAAGGTGAATTTGGTAGTGGCGGATACATTGTTAACTGAGATTTATCAAAAACAGAACTAAAAGATTTAAATAACATTGATTTTCCTCAAAGAGATGAAAAACAACCATTAAAATTTAAATTAGTGACATTCGCTTCAACAGAAAACAAAATACTACAAATTGATCTTTCTGATTTAAAAGTTGATAATACCGATAAAATTTCAGAACATGGATCAGCAATGTATGGTACAGACCCTGAAAAACAACCTGAAAAATTAGTTTTAGCTAAAAAATCATCGCGTTCAACAAAAGAAGATATCGATACATTAGTAAGAATATTTAATTATTCACACACAATTACAACAATTGATTTATCAGATGTTGAATCATATACACAAGAAGCTGTAAAAGATTTATTTAAAGATGTCAAACGTCCAGTGACAGTAAAAGTTGACAAAGGAGAATTTTCAGTTCAACCAGAGGTAAAAGAAGAAGTAAGACGATAATTTAAAAAATATAAACCCAAACTAAACTAAAACAAAAAAAGAGCCTTTTAAATGGTTTGAGCCTCTCAGGATCCCTGAGGGGTTTTTCAATCTAAAATTAATTGAGTTTTTTCATTATTATATTAATTAATATATGTTTAAATTTTTTGTTTTAATTCTTTAAAAGTTATTTTAGAAATATCAATAAAATTTAATTTAATCATTTAGATTTTATGAAAAAAATAAATATTTTATTTCACAATTATCTAATGAATTGCCAATTCTTGACATTGATAAAACTCTTTTTTTAACTCTTTTAACAAATTCTGTTAAATACTGCGAAGCATGCTAGGGGTGTAGTACTCAACTCTGATTATTAAAATTAATTTCATTATGATGTTGCAAAATAAAATCTTTGCTATTTATTATGCTTAATTTTCAAAAATAATCTTCTTGGTTTTATGATTAATTACCGTGATACATAATAAAGATTTCTTTTTACATCTTTTGGAGTAGGGATATAAGTTAGGTCAATTGCAACGATATTTCTATTTAAAACATCATTGTAATTTGTTTGCACTAAATTAGAAATTTTGACATTGGTATTTTATTTTTTTCAGATTTTTTTGTTTAACTTTACAAAATAAACTTAATTTTTTTCATTTTTCTTCCTAAAGTGCGGGGATTTATAAAAATTTTATATTTCTTTTATAAAAAACAGTTTTTCTCTACCCTAAATACCTTTATTTATGTGAAAAAATTCAATGATAGTTTTGTCAAGTGGATCTTCCTTAAATTTCTTTTCATTAAATCATTGTTCATATTTATATATTCCTGATTTTAATACTTCTATATTATTAGAAATTTTAAACCTAAAATACTTTTTATAAAAAAGTTTTCTTGTATTTTTACTATTTTTCTTATTAAATTTAAAACAATATAATTTTCAAAAAGTTTGTAAAGAAAGAACGCTTTTTTAATAAATTTCAAATGCTTATAATCATTCGTTTAGTTTTAAATGTTTTGCCATAAAAAAATAAACTCCCCAAATTTCAGCCGCCTTAATATTGGGGACATGATTTATAACTTTTAAAGTTTACTTTTTTGTTGAAGTTTGTAATTTAACGGTTTTTATTTAAAATAAAATACTTTTTTTGCTTTTTTTGACTTTTTGCTTCCAAAAAAAAAAAAAAAAGCCTTAAAATTTTTGTATAAATTCCAAATCTAAATAGAAATGCGAAGCTTATTAAAAATGAAGAAAAGTAAATTATTAATATTAAGTTCAAGTTTCATAACTACATTACCAGTCATTGCTTTAGTAGCTTGTGGTGAAGTTGTAGAAAAACAACCTAAACTAGAACCAACACCGCCGGTTACACCACCAACAGTAGCACCAACATTAAATACTAATTGAATTACAGTTTTAAAAAAAGAAGCAAGCGAAAAATCTGCAACATTGGTATTTCAAATTGTTAGAGAAAATTTTGAAAAATTAAAAAATAAGAAAATTATTGTGAAGTTAAAAAATAAACAAACTGGAACTATTGAAAAAAGTAAAAATATTGAGTTAAAAAATTTAGAAAATTACTTTGAGTTCCAAAACTTAAAATCCAATACAAAATATGATTTAACTTTTAATTTTGAAAATGATACGAAAACATCAAGTGTTTTTGCTTTTGAAACAGAAAAACAAAAAGAAATGATGCCCAAAGATGAACCGAAACCCGTACCTAATCCATCGGAACCTTCAAAACAGCCAGTAGATCCTATTAAACCAAAACCTGCACCTAAACAACCAGAACCTCCAAAACAGCCAACAAATCCTATTAAACCAGAAACAGCACCAGCAAAAACATCAGAAACTCCAAAACAGTCAACAGATACTACTAAATCAGAAACCGCACCAAAACCTGAGCTACCAAAAATATTAAGTTTATCGAAGCAAGGAAGTGCTCAACTAACTTTTAATGATGGTTCAACTAGAGGTGTTACATATTTAGAAGAACCAATAACTTTTGAAGCAGAAAAAATTAAAAATGAAAATACTTTAGAAAGATTTGTAAAACTTGCTCAAGAACAATTCCCAAGTGAAAAAGATGAAAAAAAACAAATTGTTTTATATATTAAAAAATTGTTAAAAGATTCAGAAGAAGCTGAAAATCCAACTAAAAGAAAAACTTTGCGCAATTTTACAAATTTTTTTGCATCCTCTATTTTTACAAAAATAATTGAATCTTATGAAGATTTTCAAGCTTTCAAAACAAAAAACAAAAATGCATTCTTTAATAAATATGATAAAGATTACTTTGCAAATGATAAATACTTATTAATTTATGACATTAATTCATTTAATGAATTAAAAATCGATGATGAAATAATGTATTTGAAAAATGGTGAAGAAAAAGATGTGGATAATAAGGTTTTTTTAAATTCTTATGTTCAAAATAAAAAAGATTCTAATGATGCAGATCCTAAATATTTAAATAAAGGAATGCTTATTTTTGAGTTAGATAATGGAGACGTTTTAACAAAAGATAAAAATGGGGCAAAAAAATCCCCTAATTTAGATTTTATAAGAATATAGATTTGATTTGTTTTTTTAAAATGAGAACCTAGGCAAAAAACGAGACTTTTTAAACTAGGTAAACTGGCACAAAAAAATGAGCTTTTTAATGTTGTAAGCCTCTCAGGAATTCTGAGGGGTTTTTCAATTTAAAATTGATTAAATTCGTTCATTATTATATCAATCAATATATGTTTGAATTTCTTGTTTTAATTCTTGAAAAGTAATTTTAGAAATATCAATAAAGTTTAGTGATTCTGATTTTATGTAAGAAGAAAATATTCAATTTCGACTGTCTAAAAAAATATCGATTTTTGGCATTGATAATTTTTTTATTTTTGATTGTAATATTTCAACATTAAAAATTTTAAATTTATAATATTTTTTCTAAAAACTTTTTTATTTCTTCAAGTTTTTTCTGTTAAATTTATCGCGATATTATTTTTAAAAATAGCAACAAAC
>NZ_JBSWZS010000017.1:0-15850 GCF_054170725.1 Mycoplasma pogonae
TTATTATTATTATTATTATTATTATTATTATTATTATTATTATTATTATTATTATTTGTTTTAAACATTTCCTCTATCGTTTTTCCATACAAAGCCTTAGAAAATAAATCATTCATAAAAAAGTTTTCTAATTGAACTTTTTCTTTATCAGAATCTGAAGCATCAGAAACATTTTTTCATGCTTTAACAGCTTCAGGATCATCTGATATATTGACAGGAGGAGAAGGGTTTCAAATCGTAGTTACACTTGGAAAATCGCCTGCATTATAAGGTATATTATAATTTACTCCGTAAGTTTTTGCATTTCTATCAATTTTTTTCAATTCATCATTATTTAAACTCTTTAATGAATAAAAAGACAAAATATCAGAACTTTTATAATAATTTCAAAGATTTTCTACAAAAAGCTTACTGTCTCCTAGCTTAAATTCTTTAGACAAGGTTTCGAAATTAAACAAATTTTTAACTCATTGTTGATCATAATAATGCTCATTTTTTTTAAAAAAATGAATATTTTGATTTAGTATATTTAAATAATAAGGACCTGCAAATAATGTGTTTTCAAGATTATTTGCATATCAATAAAACCCATATTTATAAGCATCTGAGTTTTTATTTAAATTACTATCAAAAATGCTATTTTTTTCCTCTGCTTTATCCTTTGTATATTGGGTTGGATATGCGAAAAAACTATTATTTTTAAAAAATAAGTTAATTATACCTTGCTTAAAATCTTTTTTATCATAGTCATCTTTAGTTGTAGTTGAATATATTGTAATAGCATCTTCATCACCAACTTTTTGAATTACATCATTTTTATTTTTAAATTTAGAAGTGTCAATGCTAAAAAGTTTTTCAGAAGAAAAAGTTAAATCTGCTTGAGGATTTCTTCTAAATTTATTGATGTCTAATAAATTTTTATAGTGATTATTTGCATTCTTATCAGCCTCTTCCGTTCTTCCGCTAGAACTTAGATAATTGGAATTAGAAACAAATTTAATTGCAAGAGGTGCATAAAAATCCTCAGTTGTTACTTCGAAACCTGTTTTTTCACCATTATGATCAACTCAATCAATTCCTTTTTTAACTGTTACTTGAAATTTTTTTGTTTTTTTAAGATCTTCTAAAAATTGAAGGTTATTAATAGATTTAGGATCGCTTGAATATAATCACTTAAAACCATTAATATTAGAAGGTGTGTCATTAGATTCGTAATTTCAATTATCATAAGTTTTTGTAGTATCATCTAAAAGAGTTAATTTAACTTCTTTTGCAGCATTCATTTTTAAAAAAAACTCTGTAGGTTGTATTGTTTCACCCTTTTCATTCATTCATGTAGAATTTACAGTCCCTACACTAAATAGAGTTAATGAAGTATCGTAACTTCAATGAGAATTTATTAATGCTGCATCAAAATCATGTATTTTTCAAACTGCATTATACATATTTTTAAAGTTTCTAGTAATAGCTATAGTTTCTTGTTCTTGCCCACAAGCAACAACAAAAGCAACCGTGCTTAATGAAGCAACTGGCATTGAATATTTTAATAAATTTTTAAATTTCATTTTATTCCTTTCTTATCTTTCTTAATATTTTTTTAAACTAAGCTAGCTAGTTTAGCTAATGTTTTTACTAAAACACCAGTTGGTTTTTGCGCTGCATCAGCAGTTCCAGCAACATCAAGGTGAACAAATTTTGCATCTTTAGCAAATTCTTTTAAAAACATTGCCGCGGAGTTAGATCCACCTTTACCACTTAAATCAGTATTTTTTAAATCAGCAATTTCTGATTTTCTAATATTTTGCGCAAAATCTTCATGAAGTGGCATTCTTCATACTAATTCATCTTCACTTTCAGCAGCCTCTAATAATAGTTTTCAATCTTGATCATCAGTTGCTCATGCCCCGGTAAATGTTTCTCCTAAAGCTACTAAAATTGCTCCAGTTAAAGTTGCTACAGTTACAACTCTAGTTGCTTTTAAATTTTCTAATGCATATGTCATTCCATCAGCTAAAATCAACCTTCCTTCAGCATCGGTGTTATTAATTTCGACTGATTTACCGCTTTTGGAAACTCATACTGTATCAGGCAATGAAGCATCACCATTTACACGGTTATCTGTTAAAGGTAACACTGCAGCAAAATTTGCTTTTGGTTTTAATTGCGCTACAGCTTTTAATGTTGCAGCCGCAATCGCCGAACCTGACATGTCATATTTCATATTCAGCATATGACCACCAGTTTTTAAATTGTAACCACCTGAGTCAAAGGTAATTCCTTTACCAACAATAACAGTTTTTTCTTTTGATTCTGGGTTTCCATTATATTCAACAACAACTAATCTTGGCTGATACATTGAACCACGGTTTACTGATAAAAACAGCCCCATTTTCTCAGCTTCAATTTGCGCTTTATCTAAAACAGTAACTTTTAGTTCTGGATATTTTTTTAATTCTTCAACATAACGATCAGCTAATCATTCTGAATTACAAATATTAGGTGGAGTTTTTTGTAGATTACGCGCAAAATTAACTGCATCTAATAAAACGCTTGTTCTTTCTTTTAACATTTTAAAGCATGGTAATGATTCATTAGATTTAAAAACAACTAAATCATGTATTTCAGGTTTCGGACTAGTTTTTGCAGAGAATAATTCAGCATTATTATACATATATCTTTCTTGCAATACTTTTACTAAATATTCAGCTGGTACTTTGTCAGTTACAAAAGTGACTAAATCCACATCATATCCTCTTGCAGCTTTTGATAAAATTTCAGCAACTTCACGTGCTGCAGTTTTATCAAATTTATCTTTTTCACCTAAAAATAAATAAGCTTCTTTTTTATCAGCATTTTCTGTAAAATGGAATTTTTTTTCTAAAACGCTAGCAGGCGCTGAATCACCTTTAAATACAGCTTTTAATAAAAAATTATCTGTTCTATCTTTTGATATTTTAAACACTTTTTCTCCTAATTTATTTTAATTTTTTCTTCATTCTTTATATTGTTCTTCCGTACCAAAAATGTAATGATCTTTATCAATTTCGAAATATTCTACTTTAGCAGGAAATGCTTGCTTTTGTAAATATGATAAATCAACTGCAATATTCTCAAAAGGAATATCGGCATTTGACATTTTAGGAATAGAATCAAATAAACTAATCGTATATGGATGTTTAGGATTTTGATAAATTTTATTTGTCGAACCTCGCTCAACAATATTACCAAGGTGCATAATTAAGATATTATCAGTGATGTATTCAACCATTGATAAATCATGAGCAATAAACAGCATTCCAATATTTCTTTTTTCACAAAGTTCTTTTAATAAATTAACAATTTGTGCTTGAATCGAAATATCTAATGAAGCAATGGGTTCATCAGCAATAATCAATTTTGGATTGGTGATCAAGGCTCTAGCAATAACAATTCTTTGACGTTGACCCCCGGAAAACTCATGCGGATAACGATAAGCAAATTGTTTTAATAAACCTACATCTTCTAAAGCTTTATAGACTTTTTGCTTTAATAAAATTTCTTTAATGATTTTTTTAGCAAAAAATCTATTTTTAGTTCATTCATTGTTATTTATTCCTAGTAAAAATTTTAAATTGTAAATTTCTTTATTAATTAATTTAACTTCATTATTAAATGCAGCAAGGTTATCTAGCATTTTTTTATACTGCATTTCATAATAATTTATTGTTTCATTAATTTCTTTTTTATTTAAATTTTGTGAATTTAATTTTTCAAGCAATTTCTTTTTAAATTCTAAGTGCTTTTGTTTTCCTATTTCATCAATTCTTTTTTGTAATTCTAAAACTTCTTTTTGATAGCGTTTTTCTTCATTTAATATATTACTTTTTATGATTTTTTCTTTTTCTTTAAAATTATCGTAATATTTTTCTAATTCTATTTCATGTATTTTTTGAGCTTCTTCGACATTTTTTTGTAATTGATTCAGTTTTTTTTCATCAAATTTGACAATGTATTTTTTAGTTTTTAATGTATTTTTTAGTTTTTTTAACTTTCTTTTTTCAAAATCAAATTCGTTAATAGCAGTGTTTTTATTATTTGCTGCTTTTTGCAAGAAATCAGAGATATCTAATTTATATTCAGTATAAACTTTTTCTTTTAGTGTTTTTAAGAATTTTTTATTTGAATAATTAAATTTAAAATTTTCTAAAAAATTAATATTGTAATTTTTAATAAAATTAAAAAGTTCATTAATATCATTATTTTCTAATCAAATTAAATTAGTGTTTTCAGGCAAAATATAAAATCTATTTAGACTATAAGAAGGAATAATTTTTTTCATTGATAAAAATTTTATTAGACTTAATGTTTTATAATGTTTGAAAACATTTGGATTTGATATTAAATTGGAATAATTTTTATTGTGTTTGTATTCTAAATAAAATTGATATGCGAATGCTTGTAATAAATTTTTTGAATTATTTTTTTTATCTTTAATTTCGCTTTTTAAATTTTTTAAAACTTTTTTTTGTTCTTTAATCTTATTTAACAAATCGTATTTTTCTTTTGAAATTTTTGATATTTTTTTAAATTCCAATAATTTTTCTTTAGCCTCTAATAAAATTCTCTCATCAAAATCTAAATTTCTTAACCTGTATTTATTTTGAGCTTCATAAAAAACATTAAATAAATTTTCAATTTGTTTATAAAGAAAAGGTATTAATGAAGATTGTGAATTATATTTTTTTTCAAAATAACTAAAATAAGATTGAAATATGTCTTCATGTTTTTTAAAGTTACTAAAATTTATTTTTTTGAAACGTTCTTCTCATTCACCTAAAAACTTTAAAGCAACATCATTTTTATATTTTAGTATATTGTATTCAGTTTTATAAAATTCTTCTAAAAATGTATACTTAAAATTTTTTTGAATCGCGAATAAATCAAGGTATACATTTTTAATTTCATCTTTTAAAATTTTATTTGCTACTAAAGGCTCTTTCAATGAATAAAAAACATTTTTCTGAGGATTTAAAGAAGCATGAGGATCTTGAAAAATCATTTGAACATTTTTTCTTAAAAAACGTTCATGTTTTTTACTTAATTTTTTACCTGAAATAACTTTTCCATCAACAGTTACAAAACCACCATATTCTTCATACAATCTAATTAGCGTTCTACCTACTGTTGTTTTTCCTGAACCTGATTCTCCAATCAAACCTAAAATTTCACCCTCATGAATTTTAAAGTTGATATCATTAACTGCAGTAGTTGTTGTTTTTTTACTATAAAATATTTTTTTTAAATTTTGAACATCTAAAAGAACTTTTTTATTTTTCTTTTTCATCAAAAACCTTTCTAAATAATTTTAAACGACTAACTAAATCAGAAGATAAATTTACTTTAGGTGCTTCAGGATGTAATAACCAAGTTGCAGCACTATGTGTTTCACTAATTTTGATTAATGGTGGTTCTTTTTCAAAATCAATAGCAAGTGCATAATCATTACGAGGTGCAAATGGGTCTCCAGATTGTAAATTCGCTAAATCTGGCGGAGTCCCTTTTATTGTATAAAGTTTTTCATCTTTGTTTTCAGGTATTGCACTAATAAGCGCTCATGTATATGGATGATGTGGTTTTGTAAAAATATCTTTTTTAGTTCCTTTTTCAACAACTTTACCAGCATACATTACATATATATAATCACAAAATTTAGCTACAACAGAAATATTATGAGAAATAAATATAATTGATAAATTGTATTTTTCTTTAATTTCGGTAAGTAATGATAAAACTGAAGCTTGGACAGTTGGATCAAGTGCGGTTGTTGGTTCATCTGCAATAATTAAATCAGGCCTCATAGCAACAACCATCGCAATTACAACCCTTTGTTTCATACCGCCACTAAATGTAGCTGGGTAATCATAAAATTTTTCACTAGCCTGACGAATTCCAAATGATTCAAGAATATTAATTAAATACTCTTCTTTTTCTTTTTTTGTTTTGAAACGAGGATCTTTTTCTAAAACATCTAAAAGTTGCTTTCCGATAGTTCTTGTAGGATTTAAAGCCGTTAGTGGGTCTTGAGGTATATAGCCTACTTTTTTACCCCTAACTTTTTGTCATTGGCGATCTTTTTTAAATTGCGTAACATCAATTCCTGAAATTATCATTTTATCAGCACTTACTTTACCACCTAAATTAACACCTAAAAAAGATTTTGCTGTAACCGTTTTACCAGAACCTGATTCTCCAACTAGACCTATAATTTGTGATCTTTTAATTTTTATATCTAATCCTCTAACTATATTAATTTCTTTTTTTCGGTTTGTTTTAAAAGAAATTTTTAAATTTTTTACATCTAAAATAAAATCTTTTTCTTTATTTTTGTTAGAAATCTCTATTGAATTATCTTCCTTCTTTTTTTTAAATTTAATAAATTTTTCTAGCATTGTTACTTAGCTCCTTTTTTAATTACAGGGTCTAAGGCATCGTGCATTGCTGTACTAATCATTTTTAAACTTGTTACTAGTAATAAAAGTAAAATAATTGGTGAATAAAATGCAAGTGCATTAGTGTTTTTTAAATCTCTTAGTGAATAAATTGATAAACCTAAATTTGCATCACTTCCAATAAAATCACTAATAAAACCTAAAAATGTAAGAGACATATACATATATGCTCCACTCATCAAAGCCATAATGTATCCTGTAATTAATTTACCTGCAATAATTGGAAAGGCTTCTAAATAAATAACTTTTCATTTTGAAGTACCTAAAGATTTTGAAGCATTAATAAAATCTCTATCTTTTACAGTTGCAACTCACATCCTCACAGTTTCAACAGGTCCTAAAAATCCAATGAAAAGAAGAACTCCCGCTATAGAGATAGAACTAGTACCAAAAATACCTATTAAAATAATTACTTGTAATAAAGCAGGGATAGCTGATAAAACTTCAATAACACGCATTAAAAATAAATCTATTTTCTTATTTATATTGAATGCTAAGTAAGAACCTAAAACAATACCATTTATATATTTGATTGTGTTTATAACGAATGATAGTAAAAGAACATTTCCTGCTCCAGCAAAAATTCTAGTTCAGATATCTCTACCATACATGTCTGTACCTAAAATTGAATAGATTGATTTGTCTTGTTTTAAATAAATTTGAATGAATTTGTATGGACTATAACTAACAAAATATTCTGTTCTTGGTATTGGAACAAAATTCGAATCATATAAATTTTTTCCAACATAATTAGAAGCATCTGTAACTGAATAAATTATTTTAAAATCATCACCATACTTTAATTTACCAGCTTTTTCAGCGTCTATTAAAACTTGTAAATAATTACCTTTATAAGTTTCTTCTTTAAAATCTCAAAAAGTAGGAGGTAATTTTTCAATAGCATCATTACTTATTTTAGCTATTGGATCCACAGAACTAAATGGCGAAGTTAATGGAACAATAATAATCATTAATAATATTATTAAAAAAAGTATTAATCCAATTACTCCTCAAATATTAAAGAAAAATTTTTTTAAAATATCTTTCAATCTCGTTGAAGGAGAACCAACAATTTCTGAAATAAAAACAAAATCTTTGTTAGCAAGTTTAATTAATGCGATGTCATTACTAGACAATCCATATTTTTCGTTAAAATCTTTTTTACTTATCATGGATCAATAATTCAACTTCCTTTCTTAATTTTATTTTTGTTTTTAATTTCTTAATTCACATTAATTGACCTGAACCAGATATTCTGATACTTTTAACATTAGGATCAATTATTGTTCATGATATTTCCGTTAGTATCGAACCTAACATACCTAAGCTTACATAAAATAATGTTTGAAACATTAAAATATTAACTTCACCTTTTTGAAGAGCTTCATTAATTTTTTCGGATACACCCGGTATCCCAAAATATCTTTCAAATACAATACTTCCTGATAGAAAAACAAGATAACCACCTATTATACTTCCACTAATAGGTACTAAAATATTTCTCAATACATGTTTTCAAAAAATTTGTGAAGTTGTTAAACCTTTTGCTTTAGCTATTAAAACATGATTTGAAGTTAAAACAGTAACAACTTGATTTCTAACAACAACTGTATAACCAGATAATCCAACTAAGGTGAAAACAAATATAGGAGTAATTAATGACAATATCATTAAATTATAACTAACAGTTGGGTCTACTAATGAATTTCTAAATTCAAAAGGTAGGCCTATGTCATAACCTCATTTTCTAAATAAAGGAATTAAAGCAATAACTGGTATTGAAGCCATTACTGAAGTGAAAACTAGTATAAAATTGTCAATAAATTTTCCTCGATTGTATGCTGCTAAAATTCCTAAACTGATTCCTAAAATTAATGAAAAAAAGAATACTGGTATTGTTACCATTGATGAAAACTTCAATCCTTCAAAAAATGATGATGGCAACTTAAAATTAATAGTAGGATTGTATACGTCACCAAAATCACCTTTAAAAATATTTCCGAATCAAATAAAAAATCTTTCTATTACAGGTTTATCAAAACCATATTTAATATAAAATTCTTTAGCAAGAAATTCAGATTTAGGTATTTTAGCACCAGTGACTGGGTCTATTATAAAATTTTCTCCAGGGCCGCCTTTGTCTCCGAAAGCATTATTTCCAGAATCGGCGATCATACTATCTAAAGGATTTTTTCCAAATGTAGCTTGCAACACATAAACAATAAACAGAATCGCTAGCATTGCGATGATAGCTAGAAATATCCGTTTAGCAATAAAAATTAACATTGTTTAATAATTCCTCCTAATGTAAGATTGTGATCAAAAAAAATAAAAAACTTATTAAGTGTTGCATTTTGCTATTACTTAATAAGTCTTTAAATTAATTGAGGTTATGTAATTGTAAAGGTTTGATTAACATAATAATTTTGCCTAAGAGCAAGTTTTTATGTCATACCCAAATTTTAAATATAAGGACATTTTAATTAATAGCAAAAAAGCTTCATGCTTTACCAAAAATAAATTGCTTATTGGCAGGGGCATAAATATTATTGATGTAAATCTTCACAATCAGCATCATAATATTTTTTTGCATATATTAACTTAAAATCCTTTCTTGTAAAATAAAAAATATATAGTTATTTTATCATAAAAAACAAAAATTGCAAATTTTTATTTTAGTTAGATAATAATTTGCAATTTTTAAAAGTTTTTAAGATTCAACTTTTTTAGTTTGGTAAATTAAAAATTTTGTTTTTATAAGTTCATAAGTTGGTGGAGTAATTGCTACTAAAATAACAAAAGCAAAAAAACTTAGCTTAATAATTGCCCCCTGTTGGTCAGCAGCATTAAAGCCAGCAATGTCAAAAATAGAAGCAATAATTTGAAAAACAAAAGCAGAAAAGATCATAACACTAGCAATTAGGGCACACGGAATGAAAAATTTGTATTTTTCGACTTTTACTTTTTGAGTTCAACGATTAACGATCCCTCCCACTGTTGTGGCAGCAATCATTAAAAATACAACTAGTGAGGTGTAATTAACTACAACATCAGTTAGAGAGTATAAATAAGTACCACTGCCATAAGTTTCATAACTCCAATCATCAATCGGATAAAACATACCAATAATTCCAAATACAATAAATGTTAAAGTAGTTGCTACTAATTGATATGTTCAAGCAACATAAAAGTTTTGCGTTTTTAAATCTAGTTGCGATGATTTAAAAACACGTTTTCTAAATCAAACTAATTCGTTGGCATCACCTTGTTCCATAAGAGAACTAATTTGGTAAGGTGAAGAAGTAGCATAACCATTTAAAATGCCTAAAATTCCAATTCCAATTAAAGCATTAAAAATTTTTTGTCAAATGTGAGAATGATGATAATTTAAACCATCATGCGTTCCGCTGTCTGAGCCATAATTAAAAGCAATTGATAAAAATAAATAAATTCCAGTAATAATAGCAATGGCAATTACTAAAGCTGAACCAAAGTTTTTCTTTGCTTTGGAAGTTAGATTTTCTTTTAGAGAACAAGCGGTATAAAATCCGTCATAAGCAAACAAAATTGCCGGAAATCCAGCGATAATAATAATTCATTTGCTTCACCCAACTAAACCGCTAGGTTTATTTTCAACAAAAAAAGCTGCTTTGTTTAAAAAAGTGTTGCCCTCACTTAATTGCGAAACAAAAAAGCCAATGATTGGTAAAGCAATTAATGGAAAAAACTTAGCAATAGTAAAAATTCATTGTTGTTTTTCACCAAATTTTAATGAAATTAGGGAACTAGCGGCAAATCATAAAAAAATAAAAAATGAAAGTAATAAAACAATTCAACCATTTTTAATTTCTAAACCAGCATCTTCAAAAGTTGATACAGCATAAATTGCACTTGAAAATAAGGTAAGGGGAATAAAAATTCATTTCATGTAATTAACTGATGATTTATGTCAGTAACTAGGTAAAAATAATTTTGTTCATTCCAAAATACCACCATCAGTTTTTTGGGCTGAAGCAATTTCAATTAAAGCCAAGCCCAAAACAATAATTCCAAAAGCAGCAGCAACTCAGGCTGTGATTACAAATGCCAAATCACCATGTGCCATTTTAATCAGTTCCCGATTTTTGAAAAAAATCCCTGCTCCAATCGTAGATCCGATAATAAAGACAATTACTGAAAGATAGGAAATTTGTTTTAGTTTTTGCATATCGATGCTCCTTGTTTGAATTTAGGTAATAAAAAGTAATAAAAAAGTTTTGGTAGTAAATACCAAAACTATACATTGTGCAAAACAGAATGCAAAGATGAATAATAATGTATGTCATTAAATTAATTCAAATGCAAAGAGCTTGCACTAATAACAAATTAAAAAGCTAATAGCTTAAATGTTAATTGATTATACTAAAAAATTAGTAAGCACGAGCAAAGACTACATAACGTTTAGATTTTTTATGTGTTAAATCACAAGTACGTTTTTTGCCTTTAATTTTTAATGAACCAATGTTATCTAACAAAATACAACGTGCTGTTGCGCCGGTTTCGTTTTGAATTTGCGCTTCTAAAACTGAATCACCTTCAAATGCCATTACAACAAATTTGTTTTCAGCAATTTTTTCTTTAAATTCAGCATAACTCTCAACACAAACTACATTGCTATTCATTCGTTCTAAAGCGCGTTCATAAAGGTTAGTTTGAATTTCTTTTAATAACTCCCCAATATGGTCACGTACTTCAGCAACTGGAACAACAATCTTTTCAAGCGTATCACGTCGCACGATTGTAACATTATTATTTTCTAAATCTTTAGGACCAACCTCTACACGTAAAGGTACACCTTGAATTTCGCTGTTAGCAGCTTTGAATCCAGGGCCTTTATCACTTCGGTCAACTCTAACAGTGTATAGTTTAGCTATTTTTTTCTCTAATTGGTTCACAACTTCCGCAACTTCAGGATGATTATTAGCAAATAATTCCAAAATATCAACTTGAATTGGAGCAATTTTAGGTGGTAAAATAATTCCCCTGTCATCACCATGATTCATGATGATAGCTCCAATTAGCCTTGTGGAAACACCTCAAGATGTTTGGTAAACATGTTCTTGAAGATTATCGCTATTAGTAAATTTAACATCAAAAGCAGTTGAAAACTTTTGAGCTAAATAATGCGAAGTTCCCATTTGTAATGCCTTACCATCCTTCATCATACCTTCGATAGTATAGGTAGTGCAAGCACCATTAAATTTTTCACGTGGTGTTTTTTTTCCAAGAATTACAGGAATTGCTAAAAAGTCTTTACAAAACTTAGCATACTGCTTAATCATATCACGTGAAAAACGTCTGGCTTCTAAAGCGTTAGCATGCGAAGTGTGACCTTCTTGTCATAGAAATTCGCTAGTACGTAAAAAAGGATTAGTAGTTTTCTCTCAACGAACAACTGATGTTCATTGATTTAAAATCATTGGCAAATCAGAATATGAATTAATTGCCTTTTTGAAATAATCACCAAACAATGTTTCTGATGTTGGACGAACATATAAGTTTTCAGGCAAAATCTTAGTTCCAACATGAGTTACAGTTGCTAACTCTGGGGAAAAACCATCAATGTGTTCCTTTTCTTTTTCAATCAATGATTGTGGGATTAATAAGGGTAAATAAACATCTTGAACCCCTTTTTTGGCAAAGATGCTTGACAAGTGCTTCCGAATGTTATCTCAAATTGCATAAGAGTTAGGTTTAAAGTATATGGTACCCTTTACAGCTCCATATTCAATTAAGCC
The DNA here is from genome assembly GCF_054170725.1 of Mycoplasma pogonae. Lineage (NCBI taxonomy): Bacteria > Bacillati > Mycoplasmatota > Mollicutes > Mycoplasmatales > Mycoplasmataceae > Mycoplasma > Mycoplasma pogonae. Next base: position 12,266 of record NZ_JBSWZS010000017.1, read on the forward strand.
TCCATTTTTAATGACATCAATATATCATTTCGAAAAGTCTTCTTTTCAGGGAGTGATCCTCTCTAATTTTTTCATGCTAGTTATTATAGCAAAAAACCATTTTTTTAAATAAATAAAATTGCCAATTAGTGAAAATAATAATTTTTTTTAAAAAAAACTGTTTATATTCTTAAAAATATAAAAATTCTAACAAAATTTTTAACTTTAAATTATTTAAACTCGTTTTGCTAGTGAATTAGCAGCTCCATGTAAAGCATTGTCAACAAAAATTTGTTTTAAAGCATTAATTAAAACTGTGTCATTAACACTTTGTTTTCAATCCACTTTTGTTTGAAAGCAATTTTGTTGATTAAATGGGATTTGACAAATTGCATCAGACCAACAAATTACAATATCCTTGTTGCGTTTATAGCCCAGTTGAATTACAAAGTTATATATTGCATCAGCTAAAATATTTTGTGCTTCAATTCCAGCGCGAATTGCTTGTGCAAAATAGAGTTGAAGTTGTTTTTGAGTTTTGTTTACTTGAATAACAAACACTTGTTGTTGCTCCCAAAAACTTTGAGGTGTTTGCAAAAGTAATTGTAGTGGGGGTAATTCTAAATATTGATATTCATGAAAACCATTTAATTTAATTTCATATTCATAACTAGGATGAATAATAACCTTATCAGGCTCAGCTAGTGTACCAATTGGAGTAATGCGATAAACTTTATATTTTAGAATCACTCCATTGTCATTATGCGGATCTTGAATTAATTCCAATGGCTCTCAACGAGTGTTGTGTTCAAAAGTTAAATTAAATAAACTTGCAATAACTTGTTTTTTTTCAGTTTGAGTTTGAGCTTTGTGAAATAATTCTAAAAAACGTTTTTTTGGTGTTGCTCAATAAGCTCCAGTAAGTTTGCTATTATCTGATGTCATCTTAATAATCTTTCTTTTTTAAATATTGTAATTGATTTTTAGAAAAAGAAAATAAAAAATACTACTAGTGTAGTATTTTGAAATTTTCGTTGTGATTAAGCGGTTGCGCTAGCAGTTGTAGCTGATTCTGTAGTTACTGCAGAAATATTCTTGCTAAAGATTGGTGTTTTTTTATTATCATCTTTTGCATAAATTTTCACTGTATATGTTGTTCCAGCTTTTAAACTAGTAACTTCTACACTTTGTTTAGTCGCTGCTGTAGTAGTATCGCTAGTTGGCGTAGTGGTGGTATCACTACTTGATGCTGTAGTTGTGAAATCTGCTTTCTGAGTTCCTGAAGCAATTTCTTCAGCAGTACCTGTAGTTGGCACCAATTCTATAGTTAGTTGTTTAGCAGTGCTAAATTGGTTTGCTTTTTCAATGCTAAATGTTATTTTTGTTTGTTCCTTAGTTGTTGTTAAAACTAATGGAACTAAAATATAACTTTTAACTGCGGTTGCTAGTGGTAATTCACGTTTTGAATCTCTTAGGTAATAGATGTTGAATGTATATTCCACTCCAACTTCTAATTCACTATCAGAAAATTTAACTGCATATTTTGAAGTTGTTGATGAAGCTGTTGTTTCAGAAGAGTTAATTTTTGTCAATTCTTTAACTTTTGTATCTTTATCTTTAGCAGTAGCAACAACTACTAATTGATCATAATTAACACTATCTGTTAAATTACTTACTTCAAAAGTTACTTCTTTATCAGTTTGGTTTGTTTGCGTTAATGTTGGTTTTTGTGCTAGTGTTTTAACTTCAAATGTTTGACCAGTAAATAATGCTGTATCTTTTTTGCTATCAAAAATTTTAACTGTATAAGTTTTATTAGCTGTTAAACCAGTTAACTTAACCACTTGCGACTCTTCAGTTGAAGGTTTGTATGTTTTGTCAATGTTGGTTGTGGTTGTAGCATTTTTTTCATTTAATCTAAATGTTAAATCTTGCCCTGCTAATTGTTGTAATCCATCAAGCGCTAACATAACTTCGGTATCACTTTCAAGTAATCCTGTTTGAGTTAAGTTATGTAATGTTGTAAATTCATAATTAGTTTTTAATAAAGGTGATTTTAATCCAGTATCGCTGTTGTGAAAAATTTGTGCGACATATTCGCGATTATATTTAACTTGTGTATTAGTTAAACTTACTTTTGCGTTTTCGTTATCAAGTGTTAATGCTGTTTTTGAATTGTTGTTAAACATCGCTTTACCAGTAACTGGTTTAGCTACTCAGTGAAAATTGTAATTAGCAACTGTTGAATCTCCTAATGCTGCTTTTGCATTAGCAAACAAAGCTTCAAGTAAAGCAGTAGTTGAAACTCTTGGTACTTTTGGTTCTAATGCTTGTTTAGTTGTAATAGTTTGTGCTGTACCAATTTGAGTTTGATCTGTTCCTTGCACTAAAAATAATTTAACTTCATATTGTGTATTAGCATTTAAGTTTTCTAATGAAAATTTTAATGGGTTATCTAATGTTAATTTAACTGATTTATAAGTTTTTTGCTCCACAGTTCCCGCGGCTGATCCGGCTGGTGCTTTAGCTGTATATTCAACTAAAAATGAAACTCCTGTTTCACCAGATTTAACATATTTAGTTACGCCTGACACTTCGAAACTTGCGCCATATGAACTAATTGAAGTTGAAGTTGTACTAAAAGATAAATCATCCTTTGTATCAACAATTAATGAAGTTTGCAACAATGGTGTTGTAATGTTTAATGGCTTAACTTGAACAATATATCTAGCGCCTTTTTCAATACCTTCTGTCAATGATGAATCAACTTGATAAAAACCATTTTTATCAGGTGTATGATCTTGTCCGGAAACTGGCACTTCTTTTGTATATTGTACATTAGGTTTAGCAACATTGTAATATGTAACTGTTAAAGTTGAACCAACAAATGTTTTATCAATTTGTGAAATCAAAAATTTAATCTCATTTTGTGTTGAACTTGTCATTGTAAAAACTGGGGTTGCATTAGTTGTAAATGAACCTGATGTTAATAATTCATTTAACTCAATTGTTGTTGTTTTAGTTGTTGAATAAACTTTATAATCATATGTTGTATTTGGTTCCAAAGCTCCTAAAGGTAGTTGGAAATCATTAGAATTAGTTGATAAAAGCAATGAAGTTGGTTTTGCATCAGCTGCAGCATTTTGTGGCTTATATTCAAAACGAATCGGAACATTAATTAATTCTGATGTTACTTCAAAATTCAACATTTCTTGTGTTGATGAACCAATTTTTCTTGTATTTGATGTTAAGGCATTAGTTCAAACCTTAACAGATGTGTTTGATAGTTTATCCTTGGCTGATTCTGCCCTCGTAGTTACAACAACAGCTGTAATTAAAATAGCAGAACCGACAATCCCACCTGTTACAGCTAAAGGTAATAACAATTTGTTTGTTTTACTCATATAAAACCACCTTGTATTAATAAAAATAAATATTAAAATTTAATATTTACTGTCTAAAATTAATCAAAAATTTCTTAATTAATTTAATTTAAGAATTTATTTTAAAATTATATCTTAAAACATGAAAAAAAGAGAATATTTTTTATTTGTGTGTATTTTCAAACAAAACTTCCTATTCATGTTTTCAAACAAAAGTTCATAT
>NZ_JBSWZS010000018.1:0-14368 GCF_054170725.1 Mycoplasma pogonae
CAATTTTAGTTTCAATAGCTGTTTGATCAACGTTGATATCAATTGTTTTTGCTTCATTAATGAAGCTATCTTTAGCAGCTTGTGAAAGATGATTTAAGGCATTGATATTAGTATTTACTTGTCCTAATTTAGTATTAATTGCACTAAATTTAGTAGTTACAGCATCAAGTGCGGCTTTATAACCATATTTATTAATATTATCTAAATTTGTTGTGATATCAGTTCTGGTTGAATCTAATAAGTTAGTCAAACCATCAATAATTGTTTTGGTGTTAGCTAGATTATTATTTCCATCAAGAGCAGCTTTAGCAGCATCAGCTGAAGTAATTGCACCTTCTGATTCGGAACTATTAGTATCATCATATAAGTTTTTAATTAATTGTTCATTTAATTTTTCCAAAGCTAAATCATAATTATTTTTTTCTACCCCGCTTGCTAATTTATAATTTGGATCAGTTTTGAAATTTTTTAACTCGGTAATTTTAGCTGTTAAACGATTATGTAAATCTAAGGTTTTGCCTGCTTTAGTATCAATTGCATTAACTTCTGCTTTAGTATTGGTATCAACTTTATCTAAATCATCTAAAATAGCTTTTTTAGTATTATCATTTAATGGGGTGTAGATTCCGCCTGCATTATTCACTTTGTCTTTAACTTTGGTTTTATCGTCATTAACTTGGGTTAAACCATTTAATGAGTTTAAAGCATCTTCAATTTTAGTGATTGATGCTTCAATAGCTGTTAAAGTTGTTCCTGCTTTATATGTTTCAGTTGTTAATTCTAATAAATCTGTTTCAATATTAGCATAAGTTTTATCTTTTAAAACTGATTCTAATGCTTCTTGAACTTTTTGGTTTTGATCCCTTTTGTTTTCTAAAGTAGCTTCGGTATATTTAGGTTGCCTAAGTGCAGCCTTATATTTTGCAACTTCAGATTTTAGATTATCAAACTTGATATTAATTGCTTGTGCTTCATTAAATTTAGAATCAATTTCATTTTTAATACCAGATTCATTTTTAGTCAAATCAGTAATATTACTTAAACTAGTAATAAATTCGTTTTGAAGTTCTGAAGAAAAATGATTTAAATTTTTAATTGCTGCTTTTTTAGTTTCAATGTAACTATTAATATTAGTAAATTTAGTTACTAAATTATCTAATTTAGTTTTATTATCTATCTTGGTTAAATTTTTAAGTTCAAAAATGATTGCATTTTTTTTATTAGTTGCTAAATTTGATAATGCCTTAATATCTCTTTCTGCAATAGCGAGATTAGTATTACCATTTAAAGCAACATTTGCATCATCAACTAATTTAAAAATACTTGTAATATCTGCAGATGATTTATTAAATAAATTCTCACTATTTAATTTTGTTTCTAAATTTGTAATTTCATTGTCGAAAGTAGCTTTTAAGTTGTCATTAGCTACTTTGTAATTAGCATTATTTTTAACTAATTTCATTGCAGCAATTTTAGTTTTAATTGTTTGAGCATTTGTCATAGCTTGGTCGGCTTTTGCAACAACTTCTTGAAGTTTAGTATAAGAGTTTGCACGATTAGCTGCAGATTTAATAGCTTCTTTTGTAGCGGTATTTAGACTGTTTAAAGGATCTGAATCTAATTGCTTAATCAGATTCGCAATTTCACTATCTCCATTTAATTTAACATAAGCTTTATCAATATTACTAATTGCTGCTTTAATATCATCAACATTATTAGTTGATAATTTTTTAGTATCAATATTAAAACTATTAGTTAATGTTATGGCAGCAACATCATCCAGTACTTTTTTTAGTTCTGTAATTACTTCTTGATCGATATTTGCAATATTTTGAGTTACATCATGTTTTGGGTTAGTGATTTCGTTAGTGTATTTTTTTAATGCTGATTTTAATTTGATTAATTCATCATTTAATGAGGTATTTAATGTTGCGACATCAGCAATAACATTATTAATTGCAGTTTCCGCTGCAGATTCATCGATGGCCGCAATATTAATTTTACCTAAATCTTTAATTGCTTTAGCTTTAGTTTCTTTAACTAAATGCGGTAAAGCATCAATTGTAGCTTTAGCAGTTTCAATTTTATTGTTAATATTAGTAAATAATGTTTTTGCACTTTCTAAATCAGCTTTTGAAGTTGTTTTAGTTAAATCAACTAATTTTGTTTCTGCTTGAGTTTTTTGGTCATTATTTAAATGCTTTAATTCTTTTACTTCTTTAATAGCATTTTTTAAACTGTCATCACCATTTAATTTTGTTACAGCAATTGCTAGATTAAAATCATCTAAGTCCTTATTTGCACTAGCTCTTTTTGTATCATCAAATAAATTTTCTTTTAAATGATTTTCCAATTTTGTAATGATTTCATCAAATTCTTTTTGCTTTGCAGAATCCGATAATCTATAGTTTGCTTTAGTTTGTTTTTCTTTTAATTTTTCAATTCTTTGTTTAATTTTACCAATTGTTGATGCGGTATCACCAATTGTTTTATCTAACTTTTCTAGTTCTGTTAATGATGTTGAACTATTAATTTTATTTTTAAAATTAGTTACATCATCCTTAGGTAATTCGTTAAATTCTGCTGTACTATCCACTTTGCTAATTAAAATTGCTTTTTTATCTGAAATTTTTTTAGCTAAAACAGTTTCGCCATTCAATCCATCTTTAGCTTGCAGAATTTTTATCCCAACTTCTTCAACTTTAGTAGTTAAGCTATCTAATAATGATTCTGTATCTAATGAGGAATCACTATCATTTCCAATTTTTAAAGTATTAATTTTTTCTGTATTAGTTAATACTGAAGGTTTTGTAACTGTAGGAATAACAATTTCATTTAGGGCTGCATATACGGCATCATTTTGTGTATCTTTATTATTAGCCTCATCATATTTTGTTGTGCCAATTGTGCTAACATAATCATTAAATTTAGCTTCAACTTCAGTTTTATATTTTGTATTTAATGCTACAGCTTTGTTTTTAATATTATTAATTTTTGTTTCAAATGCAGTTTTATCTTCTGTTGCATTAGTTTTATCAAACGCTTTTAATGTATCAGAGATTTTCATGATTAATGCAGGTGATAAATTATTAAGTGCATCAATTTCTTTAATAGCATTGTTAACTAAAACATTTTTTTCAGCTTCTAAAGTTACTTTATTAATTTCTGCTTGTGCTTGTTCAGCCGTAAGATCACTTATATTAATTGCGCCTAATTTTGCTATTAAAGCAGTTTTTTCTGCAGTTTTTAAATCAGTGATTCCATCAATTTTTGTTTTTCCTGCTCCAAGCTTATTATCAATTTCTTTAAACAATGCTTCATTATTAGTTAAATCAGTTTTTGATTTAACCTTAGAAGCAGTTGTTAATTTAACTTTAGCTTGTTCTTTTTGGTCGGAACTTAAATTGTCTAGTTTATCTATTGCATCTCTAACAGCACCTAAATTATCATGACCATTTAAGACTAGTGAATCCGCTTCAGTTAGCGTTGCTTCAGCAGCATTTACTTTCGCTAAATCAAATAAGTCTTCTTTTAAATGATCTTTTAAATCATTTATCACTTTATCGTATTTAGCTTTTTTGTCGTCATCAGCTAAATTAAAATTTAGTGGTGTATCAGTTTTTTTATTTTCTAATTCATTAATTTTTTCATTAATTTTTTTAACAACTTCTTTAGCAGAAATAATTTTAGGTTCAAGCTCATCTAACTTATCTAAATCAGTTTGAGTTTTATCGCCAACAGCTGCAATTTTGGCTTTTATTGTATTTATAATAACTGGAGCTACTGAATTAAATTCTGAATTAGTTAATAAATAATTTAAAACTTTTTTCTTAGCTGCAATTTTATCAGCTAAAATTTTTGCTCCATCTAAGTTATTTTTAGCTGTTTCAGCATTTGAAGCTAAAGCATCTATTGAAGCTACAGTTTCATCGGCAATATTTTCATTTTCAACTTTATTTTTTAAAGTTGATAGAGCGGCATCAAAAGCATCTTTCAAAATTTCTGTAGCTAAGCTGTAATTTTCTTTTGTTTTTTCCGCTTCTAATTCGGTAATTTTAACTTTTCATTCATCAACCTTATTAGCTAAAGATTTAGCTTTAGTTTCAATTCGATTTAAAGCAGCAATATCAGAAGCAGCATCAATTTTTACACCAAAATCTGCAATTGTTGTTGCATTTAACTTATTAAATGGGTCAGTTTTTAATTTTGCTTTTAAATCTACTTTAGTTTTATTTAAATTATTTAAAGTAGTTGCTTCTGCTTTTATAGTATTAACTTTTGTTTCGAAATTAGTTAATGATTCACTTGCATCATTAATATCTAGAACATCTAATTTATCGGTTAATGTTTTTTTCTCATCATTTGATAAATTGCTATAGTTATTAATTTCTGTTTTGGCAGTATTTATTAAACCTTGTTTTTGATTTTTTAAGTTTTCTTCACCATTAAGTTTACCAATAGCTGTATTAATGGAATCTATTGCCGCTTGAACTTCAGCACCTGTAGTTGCTATAAGTTTTTTGCTATCAATAATTGTTGTATTGCTAATAGAGGTTAGTTTTGGCGAATCTAAAACTAAGTTTAAAGAATCAACAACAGCTTGATCTTGAGCAGAAAAATTAGTGGCTTTATCGTGTTTAACATAGCCGATTGTATCTGTATATTCTTTTAACTTAGCTTTTAAATCATTAAATTTATTGTTTGCTTCTTGTAGATCCGTTTTAATTTTATCAAGTACTGTTTTATTGGGTGTTTGGGTTTTATTACTTATTTTGGTTTTAGCTTCTATTTTTGTAGTATCACTAATATTAGATAAATTATTAATAGTATTTTCAGCTGCAGTTTTATTTTCTTTACCATTTAAAGTGTTTTTAGCATTATTGGCAGCCGTTGCTGTAGTCCCAAAATCAGATTTTGAAGTATCATTTCAAAAATTTGTTCCAGCAGAATTTTTTGCATTTTCTAATCTATTTTTTAAATTATTTAATTTTGTATCAAATTCTGTTTTTTTAGCATTATCTGCTAGTCGATAATCAACTTCTGATGTGCTTTCTGTTTTATATTTTTTAAGCTCTTGTAATGATGTTTTTGCATTAGTGTATTCTGTTCCTGTTGTATTAAGCTTTGCTTCGATTGAATCAAATTGTGAATCAGTAGATGCTTTATCAATTTCATCATTAATAGCTTTTAAAGTTGCTGCATTTCATTCATTGAATGGATCAGTACTTAATTTAGCTTTTAAAATATCTTTTTTATCAGAACCATCTAATTTATTGTATGCTTCTACAATACTTGTTTTTAATTTTTGAATTTTAATAGGATCCATTTCTGAATAACTATCATTTGTTTGGGCTGCTGCAAGTGCTGCATTAAAAGAATTTTTTATTGATTCAGATGAATTTATATATTTCATGCTTGTTTTTTTATTATTGTATTCAGTAAATGTGTTTTTTAGTTCAATCATAGCATTATCTAGATCGTTATTTTGCTTTTTAAATTCATTGACTTTTACTAAAAAACTTTCATTAATGTTGTTTTGTTGATCTGCATCATCTCCTTGTAACTTCCCTAATTGACTTGCCATTTTTGTTTTTAAAGCTGTTTTTTGTGCTGATGAAATATTTGATTTTGCATCAATTAAACTATCTAATTGCTTTTTAAAACCATTTAAATTATTTCAAGATTGAAAAAATTCACCCTTAATTTCTTGTAGCTTAGCCATATCAGTTATATTAAAATTAGGATTAGATCTATTAGCTAGCATGTCATTAATTTTTACCGCTTGATCTTTAAATTTATTTTTTAAATGCTCATCAGCATTAAAAAAGTTATTGTAGTATTCATTATCAGAATTATTAACTTTTGATTCAAAATCAGCATAATTAATACGTAAATCTTTCATGTCTAAATTTATTTGATTAATTCATGCGGATAAACTAGGAAAAATACTTGGTCTTATGTGTTCTGGAACTCAGTCAAAATATTCTTTTTGACCTTCTGTTAAAGAAGAAAAGTTTCTATCTATTCATTGCCTCTTAGTTTCATCTCTTCTTTTTTCATCATAAGCAGAAACAGAAATAGCAGAAACTATTAAGGGTGTAGTTGCTAAAACAAATAGAGAAGTTTTTTTAAGATTTTTATATTTTTTAATCATAAAATCCTTTCTTAAAAAATAAAATCATTTAAAAATATTGAAAAATAATACAAATAAAAAGTAATTTTAATATATATATATATATATAAAGGCATTAATGCATAAGTTTTAAAATACTTTTTATTTTGCAGAAAATTTTTAGTAAATTTAAACTTTTTTCTTTTTTAAAAATATAAAAAATATTCCTAGCTATAAAAAATATATTTAGGAATATTTAAATTGAAATCTTACTTACTTATCTTTTTTTGTTTTTACGAAGTTTCCCTAAAATAAATCAGAAAATACCGATCGGAATAATTGCTAATAACGAAAATAATCAATAAAGTTTATTATTTGTTGTCTCTTTAGGTTCGATTGGTGGAGTTTGTGGTTTAGTAACAATTTGTGGATTTTCGGGATTGGTTGGAGCGATTTTTGAATCATCTTCTGAATTAGGTTTACTTGAAATTTGTGCCATTTTTTTGGCTTCCAAAGTTGCGTTAACTAATCTAGTTTTTCAATCATTTTGATTTGGTTGAATTTTATTAATCATTTCTTCAAGATTTTGTTTATTAGTCGCTGATAAATTTTTATATTTATCTGTTGCAGAAATTTCCTTTAAAGTGTCAGCCTTAGCTTTTTCAACTTCCTGATTTCCATTTAACTCAGCAATTGCTGATTGAATTGCAGCTAAAGCAGCATCAACTTGAGTTGCATTAAGACCATGTTTAAAAGTATTGCTTGTTGTAACTTGGTTAACATCGCTAACCGGAGTTAACAAAATGCTATTAATTAAATTCACAATTTTTGCATCTTGAGTATCTTTATTAGTTGCTGCTGTAAAAGTTGGAGTTTGCTTAACTGATAAATAATTGTCAAGATCTTTTTTAAATTTAGCAAATCTGGAATTTAAATCAACGGCAGTTTCAACAATTTTATTAGAATTTGTAATATTTTCATTTTTTGTTTTTGATAAATCAATATTAGCTACATCTTCTTTTAATTTGTCTTTAGTTGTGTCATCTAAATTTGATAATTTATCGATTGTTTCTTTATTTAGTCCAATTGCTTTATTCATTTCTTCTAAATCTTTAACTCTTTGATTTAAATCATCTAGTGAATTGGTCGGTAAAGTATCACGCGCTTGGTCACGCTGTGGTTGAGGAATATGAGTAAAGCTATCAACTTTATTTTGAGCTGCTTGAAGATTTTCATCTCCATTTAAAGCAACAATAGCTGTTTCAGCCTCTGCTTTAATTGCCGCTGAATTAGTTTTTGCATCATCTGCTAGTAAGTTAGAATTTTTTAAATCTTTTACCCTCTCTAATACTGCATCTAGTGCTTGTTTCTGGGCTTCATCAGCAACTTTATAATCAATAGTTTGTTGCGCATCTTCAAGTTTTTTAATTGTTGCATCAATTTCTTTTAATGTATCAAGTGCTTCAGTAGCTTTGTCGTTAACTACATTAACTTCTGCTACAAAATTAGCATCAGTAACTCTATTGTTAATTGCTTCTTTAGTTGCATCACTAAGAGATTCAAACTCACCACCAGATAATGTTTTGTTATTAACTGCTGTTTTTGCGTTATTAAGATTTGTATTTCCATCTAATGCATCAAGAGCTTGTATAATTTTAGTCACTGCAGCTTCAATGTCTTGAGCAGTAGCTCCTACACTAACCCCACCCTGTAAATCTTCTGTTGGAGAAGGGGTTGTTTCATCTTCTAAAACAGAACTTGTTGCATTTTTAACAATTTCATCTTGTTGATCTTTGATTGTAGGTGTTGCATCTACGTATTTAGCATTTGCCATTTCAGCTTTGTAAGCATCATAGGCTGATTTTAAATCATTATATTTTTCATTTGCTTCAATAGCTTTTGTTTCAATTTTTGTTATTTCTTGTAATATGTTTGCTTCATCACTGGTGATATTAACAGCTTTTTTAGTTTGATCAATATAATCTTCTCTTGCATCTAACGAAATGTTATCTAAATCATTAATTTTTGTTTCAGCTTCAGCAATTTTAGTATTAATTGTGTTAAATTTATTAATTGTTGCATCAAGCGCTGCTTTATCATTGTATTTAGTAAGATTATCAAGATCATTTTGGATTTCAGTTATCGTTGATGGTAATAAATTACTTAATTTACCAATTTCAGTTTTTGTATTGACAAGATTTTCATTTCCATCTAAAGCTTCTTTAGTAGCACCTGCGTCTGTAATTGCTTTTTGAGCTTCGGCGCGAATTGTATCATCATACAATTTTTTAGTTAATTGATCTTTTAAATTTGTAAGCGCTGCATCAAAAGCTTGTTTTTCAGCTTCGCTAGCTAATTTATAATCTTTATCTTCTTTATAATTTTCTAACTCAGCAATTTTTGCTGCTAAAGCATTGTGAACATCTAAGGCTTGACTCGCTTTGGTATCAATTGCATTTATTTCAGCTTTAGTGTCATTGTCTGGTTTATTTAAGTCAGCTAAAATAGCATTTTTAGTATCATTATTTAATTTATTGTAAATTCCATCAGTATCATTAACTTTAGCTTTAACTTTGTCTTTTTCTTCTTCAACTTGCGATAACCCATTTAATGAAGCAAGAGCATCGTTAATTTTATTAATTGCTTGTTCCGCTGATGCTAAAGTTGTTCCGGCTTTATATGTTTCATTTGTCAATTCTTTTAAATCAGATTCAACATTTGAATAAGTTTTATTTTTTAATACTGATTCTAAAGCTGCTTTTACCTTATCATTTTGAGCGATTTTATTTTCAGCTGTAGCTTCAGTATATTTTGGTTCAGGGAAAATTGATTTATAACTTGCTACTACTATTTTTAATTCATCAAAATTAGCATTAATTGCTTGAGCTTCATCAAGCAAACTTTGAATTTTAGCTTCAGTTGAACTTTGCTCAGCCTCAACATCAATGTTAGCTATTTTTGTTTTAAACTCAGCTTGTAGTTCTGGAGATAAGTGATCTAATTTTTCAATTGCTGTATTTGCATCACCAATTTTTGTGTTAATTGCACTAAATTTTGCAACTATTTCATCTAATTTTGCTTTATTATCAATTTCATTTAAATTATTAATTTTAGAAATTATTGAATTGCGTTGGGTTGATTCTAGAATATTTCTTAATCCATTAACATCAGCTAGTGCTTTTGTTTTATTATCATCACCATCTAATGCAGTATGTGCATTTTTTAATGGTTCTAAAATTGATGTAATTTCAGCTGATGTTTTATTATAAAGATCTTCAGTAATTAATTTTGCTTCTAATTCTGATAATTTTGTATCAAATTCAGCTTGTTTAGCTGGTTCTGCTAATTTGTAATTAGGGGAACCTTTTGCAGCTTTCATATTATCAATTTCAGTTTTTATTGTTTCATTATCAGTTACCGCTTGATTAGCTTTTGCCACAACTCCTTGAAGTTGATCATAAGATGTTGCTCCGTTAGCCGCCACTCTAATAGCATCTTTTGTAGGTGTATTTAATCCAGATCATGGTAATTCATTTAATTTATCTGTTACTTTAGAAATTTCGGCATCACCATTTAATTTAGCAAAAGCTGCTTCAATGTTTGCGGTTGCTTGCTGAATGGCTGTAACATCATTGCTTGATAATTTTTTGCTATCAATATTAAAGCCGCTAGTTAGTGTTGTATCTGTTACATTTTCAAGTACTTTTTTCAGTTCAGTTAAAACATCTTGGTCAATGTTATTTATATTTTGAGTCACATCATGTTTTGGATTACTAATTTCATCGGTATATTTTTTTAATGCTGCTTTTAGTTTTGTTAATTCATTATCTAAAGAAGCATTTAAATTTGTCGCCTTAGTTACAACCTTATTAATTTCTGTTTCAGCTGATCCTGAATCAATATTTGTAACATCGATTTTACCTAAATCTTCAATTGCTTTATCTTTTGATACTTGATTTAAATGTGACAATCCATCAATGTCTTCTTTAGCTTTTTTAAGCTTATCATTAATATCAGAAAGTAAAGTTTCTGCTGTATCTAATTTAGCTTTTGTATTTATTTTTGATAAGTCACTTAGTTTTCTTGTAGCTTGATTTTTTTGATCATCATTAAAATATGATAATAAGCCTGAATTTGCTATAGCTGTTCTTAAATTATCATCTCCATTTAATGATGCTTCAGCTGTTACAATACTTGAATTATCTAAATCAGTTTGAGCGGCATTTTTCTTAATATTATCAAATAAATCTTGTTTTAAGTGATTTTCTAATTTTGCAATAATTGCATCATAATCTGATTGATTAGGTGTTGGATTAGATAATAAATAATTGGCTTCATTTTGTTTTGCTTTAAGCTGATCAATTCTTTCTCTAATTGAAGCAATTAATGGTTTAGCATCATCAACTCTTTTCTCAATATCACTAAGCGCGCTTAATGAAGTTGCATCATTAATTTCTTTTTTAATAGCATTTTTTACATCGTCAGGTAATTCATTGAATTCTAATGTACTATTAACTTTTTGTTCTAATTCTCGCTTCTTATCGGTAATTTTGGTAGCTAAAACAGTTTCACCATTCAAACCATTTTTAGCAGCTTCAATTTTAGCAGCAACTTCAGTAACTTTGGTAGATAAATTATTTAACAACATTTCTACATCTAATGAAGCATCAGTTCCAGAACCAATTTGTAATGCATTAACATTAGTTGTTTTTGTTAATGTTGCCGGTTTTGTTACTGTAGGACTTACAATTTCATTTAATGCAGCATACACGGCAGTATTCTGAGTATCTTTGTTGTCTGCTTCATCATATTTTGTTGTTCCGATTGTAGCAACATAATCATTAAATTTAGCAGCAATTTCACTAGTATATTTTGCATTTAAGGTTTCAGCTTTAGATACAAGATTGTCTAATTTTGCCTTAAATGCAGCTTCGGTTTCGCCTTCATTTGTTTTATCAGAACTATTTAATTTATCTTTGATTTTTTGAATTAAATATGGTGATAAATTAGTTAAGGCTTCAAGGTCTTTTATAGCTTTATTATACCAAGCTGTTTTTTTAGCTTCTCAAACAATTTCATTGATTTTATTTTGAGCTTGGGTATCCGTTAAATCACTAATGTTAATTTGACCTAATTTAGTTGTAAAAGCAGTTTTGTCTGCGCTAGGTAAATTATTGTTATCTATTCCAGAAATTAAAGTTTTTGCAGCCTCCATTTTGGCATCAATTCCTCTAAATAATGTTTCGGCATTATTTAAATCAGTGATTGAGCTAACCTTAGATAAATCTCTCATTTTTGTTTTTGCTTGTGTTTTTTGATCACCACTTAAATTAGATAAAGCATCAATTTTATCTTGAGCTGTTTTTAAATTGGTGTCACCATTTAGTAAATCTTTAGCAGAATTAGCTGCATCAACTAAATTAGAAAAACTAGAAGTTGGAGCATCTAAAATATTTTCATTTTTATCTTTTTCAGCTTCTAAAGCTTGAAAACTTGCAAGAAAATCATCATGCTCTTTTGTACTAGACAATTTGTAATTTTGTGAATCTAAAACTGGTTTTAAAGTATTATATGTGTCTTTTAAAGATTTAAATACAGTCGAAACATCAGCTGCTTTCGTGTCTAAATTATCTAATGTTGTTGTATCAGTTGCAGCATTAATTTGACGATTAATTTCTTCTAAAGTTTTTGCATTTAATTCAGTTAATGGTGAAATGGTTAATTTATCTCTAGATTCTTGTTTTCTTTTGTTTAGATTCCCGTCTAGATTATTTGTAGCTGTTGTTCCATTATTAATTAATGTAGTTAAGCTTGTTTCGTTTTCGTCATAAATATTATCAGTATTTACCTTAGATTCCAATGTAGCTAAAACGGCATCAAAAGCATCTTTTTTAGATTGCGATGCTAAAGTATAGTTTTCTTCCGCTTGAACTGCTTTCATTTCATTAATTTTAGATTTTAAATCATCAATTTTATTTGCTAATTTACTTGCATGAACTTCAATTGGATTTAATTCTGTTTTTGAAGTTGCAGCATCAATTTTAGTTTCTATTGCATTTATTGTTTCAGTATTTAATTTATTAAATGGGCTTGTTTTCAATTTATTTTTTAATTCATTTTTAGCTTTATTTAAATCATTTAAATTATCAGCATTTAACTTAATTGCATTAACTACATTTTTGAAAGTATCAGCGGTTTCACTTGAATTGTTTAAATCAAGTGCTTCTAATTGATCGATAAATACTTTTTTCTCATCAGCAAACAAGTAAGTTAAAGTATTATTTATATAGTTTTTTGCATTGTTTAAAACTTCTTCTTTTTCTCTTTTTAAAACTTCATTACCATTTAATTTACCAAGTGCTGCTTCTATAGAATTTATTGCAGATTGAACTTGATCTCCAGTTTTTGCAATAAGTTTTCTATCTTTAATTTCAGTGGAATTATTAATAGATGATAATTTAGGTGTATCTATAACTAAATTAAGTGCATCAATTACTTCATTATCAATTATTGCGTAATTTGGAGTTAGATCATGATGCAATCCACCAATTGTATCAGTATATTTTTTTAATTTTGCTTTAAGTTCATCGAATTTATCATTAGCAGCTTTAAGATTGCTTACTTTTGTATCTAAAGCATTTTTATCCGGTGTTTGTGTTGCGTTGCTAAAAGATGTTTCAACTTCCATTTTTGTAGTATCATCAATATTTGTTAAAACAATAATTTCATTAATTGCATTTGTTCTATTTGATATCCCGTTTAATTTACTTTTAGCAGTTTCTAATTCAGTAATGGTTGCTCCAAAGTCAGATTTTGTAGAATCATTTCAAATATCTGTTCCACTAGTATTTTTTGCATTATTAATTTTTGCTTTCAATTTTGCTAATTTTGTATCAAAATTTGATTTAAATTCTGTATTAGATAAACGGTAATTAACTCCATCAGTTCTATCTGTTTTATAATTATTTAATTCTGTAATTTTAGATTTGGCATTATTATATTCCCTACCCATAGTATCTAACTTAGATTCAATATTATCAAGCATAGTATCACTTGTAGCTGAATCAATTGCATTAATAATTGCAGTAATTGTTGCGGAATTTCATTCATTAAAAGGGGCTGTTGTTAATTTTCTTTTTAACAAATCTTTTTTAGCAAAACCATCAAGTGCTTCATATGTTCTAATAATGCTGGTTTTTAAATTATTTATATTTCTAACATTTAATTCAGTTGTCACATTTTTGGCATTTTCTAAGGCTATATCAAAAGCATCTTTTTTAGACAGAGTTGCTTTTACATACTTTGGTAAAACTTTTTTAGAATCATATTCAGAAATCGTCGCTTTTAATTGTGCCATTGCAGCTTCTAGATCATTTGCTAATTTTTCTTTTGCATCAATACTATTTTTGTAAGAAGAATTTACTTTATTATCATTTTCATTTATCTTAGCAGAATCTAAAGCATTAACTTGTTTTTTAAGTTCGATTTTTTGTTCAAATGTTAAATTTGCTTTTGCATCTATTTTAGAATTTAATTCCTTTGCAAAACCATCTAATGTATTTCATAGTTTCATAATTTTAGAACCAAAATTACTTATTAAATTGTGAACTGTAACACCACCCGTTAATACAAAATCGTCTATTATTTTTTTATAGTCATCAAATTCTTTCTTTTTTTCAGCACTAGCTTGTGTATAGTTTTTATTAATAGAATCATCACCCATTAATCTTGTTATTAAATTTTTAAGATCATGCAATCAATGCATTCTATTGTTTATTCCTTTAACAAAAAACTTGTTTTCATCTGTTTTTGGAAGATTTTGATCATTAATGTTTTTAATTTGTTGTGAGGTTATATAGGTAAAACGTTCGCTATTGATTCATTGTTCTCATGTTTGTCACTCATACATTATTCCAGTAGCAAAGTCAACAGGATATTCAGTTCCTGTACCATGTGGAAAAGAAGAAGTAATAAAAGAACCAGTTAAAGGTACAGTAGATAAAATAAATAATCCTGCACTTTTTAAAATTTTAGCTTTTGAATTTTTGTTTTTATTAGCTTTCATAATATAATTACTTTCTTAAAAATTAATTTTTGATGTTATTTTTATTTTAAATGTTGCAATTAAAAATATTTAAACAAACTTTAAGTAAAAAAATGTTCAAAAACAATATCAATAAGGTGTCTATTTTGTGTTATTTTAACATAAGCAAAAACAAAAAAAATTTATTTTCTTTTGCAAAAAAAAAAAAAAAA
>NZ_JBSWZS010000019.1:0-13172 GCF_054170725.1 Mycoplasma pogonae
TATTTTTTTGGTAATAATTTTTAAATGAATCATAAAAATGATATGATAACTCAACTTTTTGATTAGTTAAAGTGGCTATTAATGCTAGTGTGTTTAATCCATAAAAAATATGTTTTGTCATTTTAACATTTAACTTTTCAAAAAGCGAAAAAGCGTGAATTAAATCATTATTAACAAATTTAATAATTGTATTTTTGTTAGTAATTAATTTTTCTTTATCATTTTTTATTAACTTTAAAGCTGCGAAATATATATTTTCCAAATTTTGTTCAATGTTATTGACATTATTTAATTCTGGGTGATTTCCTGGATCCAAAAAATTATTAAATTTTTCAATAATAGTTTTTTCAATTTTAGTTTTTATTTTTTTATCATTAGTTAAAATGCTAAGATAATAATTTTCTTCAGTATTGGGGTATGTTTTAAAGTAATAATTAGCTAACTGAGTTTTTAAATAGTCTTGAATTTTATCTTGAAGATGTTTGCTAAAAAAGTTTAAATCATAAGTGTTTAGAACCATACCATAAAAATTAAAAGTTTCAATACTTACATTATTTCCAAAATGCTCAACTACATTTTTCATCACTTCATCAAAAGTTGTTATATAAAATCCTTTTGTGGCATTTTTAAAATTTAAAATATTTTCAATATATCCAGTTTTATTCTGATTTAAATAATCGGTAATTTTAGAATTTCAATAATTTAATCAAGTTTTACTTATTTTTTTATAATCAATATTTTCGATATTTCTAGTAGCTTGAATTAAATTTATTGTTAAATTTAAATTTTGTTGTAATTCACTATCTTCTAGTGTTTCTGGATCTGGGTAAGTAAAATTGTCAAATATTGCAACTAATTTATTTTTTAATAAACTTAGCTTTGGAAAATTTAAATTATTAATTTTAACAAAAGCTAAAATTTGATTTACTATAGCAATATTATTTTTAATTTTTTCTGCAGAAGTAATTTTATCCGGAATTTCTTTAACTATAACATCAATGTAATTATTAACAATTTCTAATTCATTTGAATTAAAAGGAATGCTTAAAATTTGCCTAATTTTACTTAGTTTCACTAACTGATTGAAATCAAAATATTTGTTTAGCACTAAATTTTTTTCAAAGCGATTTTTAAAATTAGTTTTATCAATATTTAAATTAAATTTTTCAGCTATTGAAAGTGTGTAATAAAAATTATCAATAAATTCTTGATATTTATCTTGATCTAAATAATTTAAAGCTTCATCGTTTGTTTTTAATTTGTATTCAATTGTACGATTCACTAAAAAGTTTTGAATATCAGAATTATTTTTGATATTTTGAGCAATTTCAGGATTTTCCAGAATTTCACTGTTTTTTTCGATGATAGTTTTTGTTTTAGATGCAAGTCAATAAACTCCAACTCCGATACCAAGTCCAACTAATGTGATTGTCCCTAAAAAACCAAAAATTTTTAATTTATTTTTTTTATTCATTTTTTTGCCTCTATTATTTATTTTTCAAATTATTTTAATCTCTTAAAATTTCGAACAAAAAAACTTTTCGGTAATGTCAGATTAAGAATAATATAAATTATCTAATTCTATCCCTCTTTAGTTGTTTTTGTCAAATTTTTTGAGGATACTGATTTTTTTAAAAAGCAGTTATATAAATATGAATTTTACACCCTTTAAATACTTTTATTTATTGAGCATCAAAATTGTAACTATACAGAATAATTATTTTTTGAGTTTTTATTTGGTTTTTTAATGTTTTGGATTTCAATTCCTTTTTCTAGTTGTTCGATGTAAAAATCATAATCATTGTGATTAATTTGTAAATGCTTTTGGTTTTCTTTTGATATAAAACTATATTTAACTAATAAGTAAAAAAAGTAGATAAATGAAGGTAATGCTAAAATAGCTGAAATTTGAATTCCTAAATTTAAAAAAGCAGTACTAAACTTAACATTTTCTAATTGATTTTTTTCAAGAAATTCAGGTCCGATTACAAAATTTCCTTGTTTAAATATAAAAATCAAATTAATGAAAATTATAATGCTAGTTAATAATTGTAAAAAAGCAATTCTAAAAGAAATAAATCCTTTTAATGAATCAGTAAATCAAAATAAGAAAAATGCATTTATATCACTAGATTTTGTTTGTTTTAAAAATTTAATGTAATTAGTATAATCTTTATTTTTTAAATATTTATATGAAAGATTATTGATGTAAATTAAATAACTTGCATTTCAAAGCATTGCAATAACACTGAATGAGCTTAATGTTAAATTAGCATAAACTCCTATTTGGTTTAAATCTTTAAAACTAGCAATAATTGATATTAATGATGTTATTATTGCTACTACTAAATATATGTAATTCATTTTGACTGTTAATGATTGGTATAAATTATTTTTTTTCATAGTATTTTTATTTTAACTTTAATTTAATTTTGTCTCCA
This sequence comes from Mycoplasma pogonae, assembly GCF_054170725.1. Classification (NCBI taxonomy): domain Bacteria; kingdom Bacillati; phylum Mycoplasmatota; class Mollicutes; order Mycoplasmatales; family Mycoplasmataceae; genus Mycoplasma; species Mycoplasma pogonae. The sequence goes on from NZ_JBSWZS010000019.1 coordinate 2,442, forward strand.
TAATTAAACTCTCATCCTGGACTTAGTTCAATGAAATTTGATTTATAATTCCCTTGCCCTGTTCTAATGAACAAATTAGGAAGAGTAAATCAACCATCATCCACTTTTCATTCTATGGGTTTTGTGAAGTTTTCTGAAAATGAATGAGCAATTTGTGAAATAACATTAGAATTATTTTTTAATTGAAAGTATCAATCATTTAAACCGTGATCACCAAAATTTTCTCAAATTGTATATCCGTTATTTGTTTTTATATTTTCTAATAATTGAATCCCTATGCTTCCCAAAACGAACAAAGCGCCTAAAACTGGTATAGCAGATCCAACAAGACTAGCAACACCAGCTACCACACCGATTGCGCCTAAACCATATTTTATTATTAATTTTTCTTCAGACAATGTTGAATTATATTCTAAAAAACCATCAACTATACTCAAAATTCCACTAAATGCTGTTGCTAAATGTTTCAATGAAGTTGCAACAATTTTTGGAGATTTAGAAATTGAATTAATTGCAGCTGAAAATTTAGCTTTTACTCCAAATGCATTTTTCACACTACTAAAATTAGTTCCACTAAGTTTTTTTTGAAATCTTATCAATTTATCAGAATTTTTTAACAATCTTTTATTTACATTTTTATCTATTTTATTTAAAATTTCTTTTTGTTTTTCATATGTTTGATATTCATTTTTAAAAACATCAATTAAATCATCTTTATTATTGGCAAAGTATTTAAGCATTTCCTCGTCTGAAATAACTTCATTTTTTAAATACGGCTTAATTTCATTTTTTATTAAAGTAAAATCATCTATAGTTTCTTTGATTATTTGCGTCATCCTAAATTTAGCTATGTACTCGGTTGATCAACCTATATGTGTAACATCATCATTGAACATATGATCTCAAGTTATTTGATAATCTTCGCCATTTTGTATTATCTGATTATTGTAATAGTATAATTCCCCAGTTCTTTTTTCTGCATTTCAAAATGCATAATCATTATTGTAGTTTCTTTCTTTTCTTTCTTTATAATTTTTTAATCATCTGCTTTTTGTTTTAGTGGGATTTATTTCTTTTGTTTTTTCATATTTTTGAAACATTTCAAATTTTGTAACTAAATTTTCAAGCATAAAAATTTTTAAATCTTTTGAAATACTTAACTCACTCAATGTTTTTATATCATCAACTATTGAATTTTTTGTTTTATAGTTTGTTTTTTTAATTCAATTTAATATTTCAATATTATTTTTTGCTTCATTAGATAATTTCTTGTAATCTTTTTCTTTAAAATAAGATAATATTTTAGTTTTATCATTGTAAAAAGATTTCAATATATTTAAATCTTCTGTATTTTTACTTTCTGAATCATTGCTTTTGTAAGATGCTAGCAATATAACTGGTTGAAGTGCAACAATTGATATTAAGCCCCCATTAAGTAATATTTTTATTTTTTTATTTTTTTTTAATTATATTTAACATAGCTTTCCTTTTCATTTTTTGTAAAATTAAATATAAATTTCTATAAAGACAACTATGTTTTGCTATTGTTTGCAATTATTTTAATTTTCATTTTTTTACTAGTTTAAGTATATACAGGAAATTAATAATATTAAAAATAAGGTTACTAACTTTATTAAAAGAGTATTTAATAGATTTATTTCACTAAAAAATTAAAAAACTTGCTTTTTAAAAGCAAGTTGTACATAAATTTTAAGTATTATTATTTAGATTCAGTGCTATTTTTTAAATCATGTGCTGTTTCCAATGATTTTTCGATATTATCAATTTTAGCAAGTGACTTTATTTCTTGCTTATCTTTTAAATTAATGATTTTGACACCTTTTGTTGCCCGTGAAGTTTCATTAACTTGTTGCAATGAGGTTCGAATCGCAATTCCATCACTAGTGATTACTAAAATATCTTCATCACCTTGAACTACACCAATGTAAGCTAATTTACCAGCTTTAGTTACATCAATTGTTAACACACCTTTGGTACCTCTCGAAGTTTTTCGATATTCTTCAAGAGCTGTTTTTTTACCAAAACCTTTACTTCCTAGCGAAAATAGAAATGCTCCTTCACTTGATTTTGAGGCTCCGGTTACAAATTCTTTTGCAGTTAATGAAATTCCCTTAACTCCAGCAGCAACACGACCCATTGACCGAACTTGACTAGCGTCAAAGCGGACTACCTTACCATTGGAAGCTCCAATTAAAATTTCTTCATTATCACTAACAACAAAAGCTTTAAACAAACTATCATTTTCTCTAATTCCTAAAGCTAATTTACCATTATTATTAATTCGTTGGTACTCTGTTAAAGCAGTTTTTTTGATTACTCCTAATTTTGTAACAGTTACTAGGAAGTGGTTTTCATCATAAGCTTTAACAGCTAATAATGAAACAACTTTTTCATCTTTATCAATGGGTAATAAATTAACAAACGGTGTTCCTTTAGCTTGTTTTGATTGTTCAGGTAATTGGTGAGTACGTAAACGATACACTTTTCCATAGTTAGTAAAAATTAATAAATCAACATGAGTATTAGCTGTTAAAATCAGTTCGATATTATCATCTTCATAAGTTGTGGCAGTATTAGCACCTACCCCACCACGATTTTGAGTGCGATATTCTTCAAGCGGAATCCGTTTTACATAACCTTTAGAACTTACGGTAATTACAACATCCTTTTTAGAAATTAAGTCTTCATCTAAGATATCACCCACTTCTTGGCTATTAATTTCTGTCCGACGTTTGTCACCAAATTTATCACGAATTTCAGATAATTCTTCAATGATTAAAGCAATTAATTTTTCGCGTGAATTTAAAATTTCTTGATATTTAGCAATTAATAGTTTTAGTTCAGCTAATTCTTCGTTCATTTTATTAATTGCAAGTCCAGTTAATCTTCCTAGACGCATATCAACAATCGCTTTAGTTTGTGCAGCTGATAAACTTAATTCGCTAGCTAATTTTTCTTGAGCTTCAGCATCATTTTTTGAGCCGCGAATGATTGCAATAACCTTATCAATATTTTCGACTGCAATTTTTAAACCTTCTAAAATATGAGCGCTTTTATTTGCTTTATCCAAATCAAATAATGTACGCCGAGTAACAACTTCAATTTGAAAATCTAAATAAACTTGTAAAGCATCTTTTAAATTTAATATTTTTGGCTCACCCTTAACAAGGGCAATGATATTGGCACTAAAGTTTTGTTGTAAATTAGTCATTTTGAACAATTTATTTAACATCACTTCAGGAATGATGCCTTTTTTTAGTTCGATAACAATTCGAATTCCTTCACGTGATGATTCATCACGCAAATCAGAAATCCCTTCCAAAATTTTAGCTTTTACAAGCTCAGCAATTTTCGTAATCACTGCTGGTTTTTTCATTTCATAAGGAATTTCAGTTACTACAATACGACTTTTACCATTTTTTAAAACTTCAATATGTGTTTTTGAACGAACAGCAATTGATCCCCGTCCTGTATGATAAGCATTCACAATCCCTTTTCTTCCTAGGATGATTGCTCCAGTTGGAAAATCTGGCCCAGAAACATGTTGCATTAATTCATCAATTGTAATATTAGGGTTTTGAGCAAGAGCAATTGTAGCGTTAATAACTTCATTTAAGTTATGTGGCGGTATTGCAGTTGCCATTCCAACAGCAATACCAGTAGCTCCGGAAACTAATAAGTTAGGAAAACGTGATGGTAAAACAGCAGGTTCAGTTTCAGAATCATCATAGTTAGGCACAAAATCAACAGTATTTTTTTTAATTCCCTCAACCATTGAGCCAGCAATTTTCGACATTCTCGCTTCAGTATAACGCATTGCAGCGGCAGAATCGCCATCAATTGATCCGAAGTTACCTTGACCATCAATTAGTGGATAACGCAATGAAAAGTCTTGTGCCATCCGCACCATTGATTCATAAACAGAACTATCGCCATGAGGGTGATACTTTCCTAAAACATCTCCAACAATCCGAGCTGATTTTTTAAATGCAGAACCATGAAACATTCCCAATTCTGACATTCCGTATAAAATTCTTCGATGCACTGGTTTTAATCCATCACGAGCATCTGGTAAAGCACGAGAAATAATAACTGACATAGCGTATTCTAGAAACGATTCACGCATTTCTTGAACCACATTTCGTGGCGCTAAATATTCAGTTTCTTCATCAATAATTTTTGATTCTAATGTGTAACTTTCTTTAAGTTGAGGAATTTCTTCTTCCTCTTCAATTTCAACAATTTTTTGGACAGAAGCAGTAGCTGAATCAAATACTGTTTTCAATTCCTCTTCTTCATAATGATATGGATCCTTTTCTTTATCCATTTCATCATCTTTTTTATCAAAAAATAACATTTAAGCCTCCCTAATTTTTAGGTTGTTATCCAGCTCTCTAGAAAATTGGATAAGTATTAAAAATTATACTTTAAAAGCCTTTTTTTAATAAGCTTTTAAAAGATAAAAATGGCTCTAAGGGCTTGAAAAAAGCTTTTAAAGCCATTTTAAAATTTTTTGACTTAAAATTAAGTTATAATTTTTTATAATAAAATTATCTAAAAAAAGGAATTTAAAAAATGAAATTATTAGTTTTAGTACTTGATGATTTCCAAGACGTGGAATTGGTAACTGTTTTGGGAGTTTTGGATGCTGCAAAAGTATTTAAACAAGTTGACTATTATAACCCCGATCATAAACATGAGTTATTGGGACAACACAAAGTAGCTTTTATTAAAACAACAGTGCAAAATGTCAAAGTTAATGATTATGATGCCATTTTTATTCCAGGCGGGAGAGCCGCAGTGCATTTGCGAAGTAATGAAGCTGCTTTAAATTTAGTTGCTAGCTTCAAGGTGCATAAAAAAGCCATTTTTGCAATATGTGATGCTCCAAATGTGCTATTCGAGGCAGGAATTATTGACAAAACTACATCTTATTGCGCTTATCCAATTGAAAACCAAATTAAAGGTAAAAATTATTTAGCAGCACCATGCCATATTGCTGATCGTTTAATTACAGCTAGAGGGCCATTTAGTAGTTTTGATCTTGCGTTAGCAATTATTGAAAAATACCAAGGTCAAGTAGCTAGAAATAAAATTGAAAAACGCATTAAAGGAATTGTTGATTAATTACATACTTATATGATACTAATGAATTTTTCCCTAATCCCACATTCCATTTCACTTAGAAACATTGAATTGTCATTAATCCATTAATATGCTTGACTTCTGGTTTTTGATTATCTGAGGTCAAGCATATTGTATTTATAAACATTGAAATTATTTCATAAATGAAATGAAATAAAACAAAAAAAGAAGATTATCCAACCCCATCCGCCCATGCACGCTTTACCGCATGGGGTCTTTTTTATGTTGTTTCACAACCCCCCCCATTAAAATAAATGGAGAACAAAAAGTGGAAACTATATTAACTGATTTCTGTTTTCTAATGCACTAAAAAATCAGACCCCAAAACAAAGAAATGTAACAATAGAGTTAATATCGTCTAAATTCATTTATTATTTGTGCTTTTTCCTAACTTTATCATCGAATTAGCATCATATATATATATATATATATATATATTGATATAATAATAATAATAATAATAATAATAATAATAATAATAATAATTGAAAAATTTTTAATAATCTTGAGAGGTTTGTACTACTTAAAAATTTTGTTTTTTTGTGTTTAATAGTTAAATAAAAAAATGTTTCAAATCCTAAATCCAAATTTTTTTCATTTATAAAATTTTTCAAAAAAAATATGATTTGGTTGGGATAGCTTAAGAAGGGTTTATAAATTATGAAAAATAAAAAAATAAAAAATAAAATTTTTGCCTTAGTATTCTTAATGGCCGGTGTTACATTAATTAGCGCTTGTGCTGTTAAAGAAAATTCACAAACATCACCTGAAAAGCCTAAAAAAGATAACGCCTTTCCAAAAGAAACTTCAAATTTACCCAAAAATGAAACTCAAAATCCTAAGGTTGGTTCGGATTCAACTCTTTCACCAAATAATTTGCCAGCAAATAATCCTTTAAATTCTAATGAAGATAATTCTAAAAAAGAAAATTCAGAAGACACTCCTGTTGCATTACCGAAAAAATCAGATTCTAATTCATCAGATATTAATAACAACTCAAATTTAGATAATGAACAGGATACTGATGAAAAGTTAAAAAATGAAACTCAAAATCCTAATGTTGGTTCGGATTCAACTCTTTTACCAAATAATTTGCCAGCAAATAATCCTTCAAATTCTAATGAAAATAATTCTAAAAAAGAAAATTCAGAAGACACTCCTGTTGCATTACCAAAAAAATCAGATTCTAATTCATCAGATATTAATAACAACCCAAATTTAGATAATGAACAAGCTACCGATGAAAATTTAAAAAATGAAAAAAATGTTGAAATAAATGAATCAACAAAAAGTTCCGTTAATGTCAAAGAAGAAGCGACGGTATATCAAACATATAATGATTATATTAATCCAAATTTAGGCTTTGAGAATGAAAATTTTAAGGTTAAAAAAATCGCAGAAAATCATTTTAAAAAATTTTACAGAATGCACATGCTTATTAATCAAAAAATTTGAAATTTTAATCAAAATAATCAAGAGTTTAGTTGAAATTTTAATCTTGATAGTATTGACAAAATTTTAAACTTAGATGCTTCACATTCTAATCCATATTTATGATTATTTTTAGATTTTAAAAGAAATAATTCACAAACTAGATTAGAAAATGCTGCTTTAATGAATAAAAATACAGATATAAATTGACATTTTAAAATGGACGGAAAAAATTTAAACGAAAAAGAATCTGCAGGGATTAAAATACCATTAGAATTAATCAAAAAAAATGGAGAAATAAATATTGATGAAGTGGATGATGTTTTAATTACCATTAAATATGATTCAATAAATAATGAATTAAATTTTAAATTGATTAAAAAAACTGATGCTGCAAAAAATTTTACAGATAATATTTTAGATGCTCTCAAAAACAATAAAATGTTTTTTTCATATTTTACTTCTTTTTTAAATTTTAGTTTTGAAAGTAACAACGATCAAAATCAAACATTGGAAAAATTTAAATTACCATCGAAGTACCAAAATTTTAATTTTGAAAAATTTTATTCAAATAATGAACACCTAATGAAAAGTAATTACTTTTGAGATCAGCCCCACCTATTTGATCCAAATGATCCATTTAAAATTAATGTTAATTCTAATGATTTGAGAACAAAAGAATTCAAAGGTTATCATGATTTTTTAGATAAAAAATACCAAAATACTTATAGTTCTACAATAAGTCAAATTTATAGCTATAATACTTTTCCGCTAGCTGAGGAAATGAGAATTAGGACATTTGGAATGGCAGGGACATGAACAATGTTATCTAAAGTAAAACCTTTAGATTCTAATGATGAAAGATATTATGTTATTTCCAACGCTCATGTTGGCCTTAAAATGAGTTTATTTTCTTCTTTTAGAAAAATTGGTCAAAAATTTTATAAAAATAAAAAAGAATATAATGCTTCTTTTATAAGTTTGACAGATGATTTAGCCCAAACTAAAGATAATATTTTTTTAAGATATTTTTGAACATTTAATTATAAAAAAGAAAAAAATAAATTAGGCGATTTCAATAATGACCCACGTGATGTTCAAGTTAATATTTTAGATTTAAAAAAATTAAAAATTGAAATTAGAAAAAAAATGGACTCAAACACTAATTATGAATATTGAGAATCAGTTTTAGAAGATTTAGAAAAATGACCTACATTGCCACCGTTAAAATTTACCGATAAATATGCAAATTTAAGCATTTCAAATAACCAAATTTTTACACCTTTTTTTGTTAATGGTTATGGTTCATGAATTGGGTATAATGAACAAATAATTCACCGAATGTATACTAGCGATTTAGATGACCCTTATACTTGACTAAGATTGATTATTAATAACAATGATGAATTTTCAACACTTATGAAAGGTAATAGCGGTTCATTATTAATAGATAATGATCGAAATGTTGTTGGTATTTTAGCACTTACTCGACGTAGCCGCTCAAGGAAAACAAATGATATTCATTATTTTTATATGTTTAATGATTATGAAAAAGATATTATTGGAGCGAATTATGGCAAATATGATCCTGCTGAAAATATTAATCCTGCAACTTTGTGTCATAAAATAATTCAAGCTACAAAAGATAACCCTGAAAATTTTGAAGTTATTCCAATGTGCTTACCAGCATCGGGTTAATTTAAGATTATTTATAAAGATATTCATTTGGTTACAACTAATTCATTTTTAAAAAATAACAGGTATTTTTATTAATTTTCAAATAAATTTATCGTTTTTCCTATTAAAAAATGTAATTAGAAAATAAACCTGGACAAAAAAACCTTTTTAAATATTGTGAAATTCTCAATATTTTTGAAGGGTTTTTTCAATTTAAAATTTATTTAATCGCTCATTATTATATCAATTTGTATATGTTTCAATTTCTTATTCCCAAATTGAAATATAAAGTGTAACGATTAGTGATAGTCGTTGCATTTTTATATAATCTTAGTGGGGAAAGGCATGAAAAAAAGCTCACTCACTATCGACCAAAATAAAAGGGAGCTTCATATTAATTATAGAAAATTATCTTATGATGAAAAAATAAAAATTGATTATTTGCGAAATTGTGATCATAAATCAGTTAATCAAATAGCTAAAATTTTAAAAAGAAACAAGTCAACAATTTCAAGAGAAATAAAAAGAAATTCTAATAGTGAAGGATCTTATCAATTTAATTTCGCACAAGAAAAAAGCAAAAGTAAACAATTACACAAATTTTTCTTTAGAGTTGAAAAATACAATGATTTTTTAAACCTATTAAATAAATATTACGACAAAAGAATTCATGGTGTAAAAGTAACTTAATACAAAATAAAAGTGATGAATTTAAATATAGCAATGCCATCATGAAGACAAGTTTTTAATTGAATTAAAAAACGCCAATGGAGAATATGACCTAGTGATCGATTAAGAACTTGATATAAAAAAAGGCGGAAAAAGAAGTAATGGTATATTTTCTAAATTTACTGGCAAACATGTAATTCCTATTTGAGCTAGACCAAAGCATATCGACTTAAGATTATAATCAAATCACTATGAAATGGACTTAATCATAGGTAAAAAAGCTAATGGTTACAGTAATTTGTTAACGTTAACTGAAAGAATAAGCAGAAAAACTTTTATAAAATCTATTAGAACAAAAAATGGCCATCTCGTTAACAAGGCAATTGCTGAGTTAATTCAATGTAATAACTTAACAGTTAAAACAATAACCATTGATAATGGTTTTAAATTTAATAAAATTGGTTTAGTTGCAAAGCGATTAAATTTTCTTATTTATTTTTGTGAGCCTTATGATTCTTACCAAAGAGGATCAAATGAACATGCCAATGGCTTAGTTAGAAGATTTTATAAAAAGGGATTTTATTTTTCAGATTTAACACAAGAAGATATAAAAGATTTGTAAGATAAAATAAACTCAATGCCTAGAGAAATGTTTAATTGAAAAAGTTCAAAAGATATATACGATTCAATTTTAAAAATGTAAAAACAAAAAACTAAAAGCAAAAAAACTTAAAAACCAAAACAAAGTCCCTTAGTAGGGGTGTGTAAAAGCCCAAAAACAAAGCGAAGACAAAAAACAAAACATAAAAATACTTGCTTGAAATTCAAACGAGTATAATTTCTTTTATGTAAAAGCGCGTGTTGCACTTTATATTTCAATAAAGAATATATATGATACTAATGAATTTTCTCCCTAATCCAACATTCCATTTCATTTAAAAATATTGAATTGTTATTAATCTATCAACATGCTTGACCTCTGGGTGTTGCATATTCGAGGTCGAGCATGTTGTGTTTATAAACATTGAATCATTTCATAAATGAAATGGAATAAAACAAAAACAGGGGACCTGGCGGTCTCCCATATATAAAAGAAGAGACCACCCAACCCCAACCGCCCATGCGTGCTTTGCTGCGGCGGTGGGGTAGAGGTCTCTTCTATGTTGTTTCACAACCCCTCTTACCTCCACTGAGCTAAATGAAGAGTAAAAAAGCGGAAACCATATTAACTTTTGCCTATTCTATATACAATCAAAAAACCAGACCCCCGAACGAAAAAAAATGCAACAATAGAGTTAATATCGTTTAAATTTACTTATTATTTGCACTTTTTCCTAACTTTATCATCGAATTAGCATTATATATATATATATATATAATAATTAAAAAATTTTTAATAATCTTGAGATGTTTGTAGTACTTAAAAATTTTGTTTTTTTGTGTTTAATAGTTAAATAAAAAATTTGTTTCAAATCCTAAATCCAATTTTTTCATTTATAAAATTTTTCGAAAAAATATGATTTGGTTGCCATAGCTTAAGAAGGGTTTATAAATTATGAAAAATAAAAAAATAAAAAATAAAATTTTCGCCTTAGTATTCTTAATGGCTGGTGTTACATTAATTAGTGCTTGTGCTGCTAAAGAAAATTTACAAACATCACCTGAAAAGCCTAAAAATGATAATGCCTTTCAAAAAGAAACTTCAAATTTACCCAAAAATGAAACTCAAAATCCTAAGGTGGGTTCGGATTCAACTCTTTCACCAAATAATTTGCCAGCAAATAATCC